>NZ_JBHIPT010000119.1:0-59434 GCF_042196205.1 Bartonella sp. AP21QHHD
TGCACGAGCTTTAAGAGAAGCAAAAAAGCAAAAATGCGAACTCATAGAAATCAAACCTACCGGTGAACTGCTTATCTATCTGAAAGCAGATATTCCAATACCAAACTCAACAGCACACCCAGACAAACTTTTAGATTTGTCAAAGAATGAATATTACGAAATCGCACTCTCTAAGATGTAAAATTGATCATGCCAAAACCACGCCCTCCTCATCTCGTTAAACAAATTACCCAACATGGCAAAATCGTATGGTATGTACGTATTGGTCATGGAAAACGTATTAGAATACGCGGAACTTATGGAACACAAGAGTTTGTTGACAACTACAAAAGCGCACTTGCCGAATTACAAGGCATAATCCCTCCAAAACCGAAAATCGGCAAACTGATTGAAGGGTCATTTGCATGGCTGCTTAAACAATACTTTAACAGCTCTAATTGGCATAGCTACACTAAAGCTACAAAAAAACAAAAAGAACTCATCCTTATGAAGGTATGTGATACCATAGGAAACATTCCATACAAAGCAATTGAAAAGAAACATATCATAGCCGGCGTTGAACGACGCAAAGAAACACCAGCAATGGCTAGAAACTTTCTGAAAGCCCTTAATGGGCTTTTTAATTGGGCGATTGACCAAGGTCTTTTAGAAAATAATCCAGCCTTAGGTGTTAAAAGACCAGCCCTTCATAACAAAGATGGGTTTGCTGTTTGGACAGAAGAAGATGTTGAGAAATATTATCAAAGATGGTCCCATGGTACCCATGAACGCGTTTGGATTGATGTCCTTTTGTATACGGGTTTGCGTCGTGGTGATGCGGTCCGCATTGGCTGGAAAGATGTAAAGAATAATATCATTCATCTCAAAACAGAGAAAAGTAAATTCCAAACAGATGTCTTTCTACCTATTTTACCGGAATTAGCCAAAACGCTTGAAACTGGTCCTATTGGAGAAGAAACATTCATTTGTGGTAAAGAAGGTAAAAAACTAGTTAAAGAAAGTTTTGGCAACCTTTTTCGTGAGGCTTGTAACGTAGCGGGAATCAAAAAATCAGCACATGGCTTAAGAAAATTAGCAGCAACACGCGCAGCTAATTCTGGTGCAACAGTATCACAACTCAAAGCAATTTTTGGCTGGACAAATGATGCTATGGCATCTCTTTACACAAAGAGCGCAGACCGTAAAAAACTCTCTCTTGAAGCCATAAAAAAGCTTCAAAAAGATGAGGGATAGAGGCAAAAAAACTCAATAGAATCAAGATTCACCTATTCCCTTATATTAGACATAACTATTTTATTTTACTTACTTTTTATTTGCCTGTCACGCCCACCATTCAACTTTATAGTATAAACAAATTATTGAATTATCGTATTCTTCCAAGGTACGGGATGCGTAAATAAAGATTCGGAAATAAGATTTTGCAACATGCCTCTACAAAGGGCATACTTTACGGAGTGTTTCTAATATTTTTTACGTTCTGATAGCGCCTCTTGGGGGAAGCCATCTAAAAGTATCACAAACGTAATAACAGCCTCATTTTGCAACAGATTAGAAGTTTGATTTTAAAATTCTTTCCACAAGCATAGGCTTCCGTTCTGAAAAATATTGTTTGTTTCCTGATCTATCCCCTGTTTTTCTTAATTCTTTCATGTCTATTGGTATACAACTTGTTGTCCAAACAGTTAGATATAACCACAGTCACTTCGATAGATATAAAACACTTAACCTTAGAGCTGTATTTTGAGTTTACCAATTACAGATTATAATAAAATATTAAAAAGAGTAAAAAACACGATAAAAGCAAATTTTTTCATTCTAAAAATACATTGATTTATAATCATGTTTTATTGTTTGCCATGTTGAATGAGAAATCCGAATATCGTAATGTTTTCTTATTTCAAACCTATTTATATTGAATCAAACAAAACCGTCTCTCTTACACGTCATAAGAGGAATTAGTATTAAGTAAAAATTGTATAAAAAAGCACAAAAATGCCGATAAATGACTCAAGTACTGAGATCTATTGCAACATCGGAGGCTGACAAATAGGCAAAGTGTATGATAATGTCAGCTTATTTCTTCATAAGTGTAAAGATGATGGAGCTCAATGGATTTATCATTGTACCATTCACGAGCGCCAGCGTGAAGTGAGCTTTAAGAGATATCTCTTAAAACAAAGCCTGTAAAATGGCATTCTCTTCACACTGTATTCCTATTGATATAATGATCACCTTGAACCGTGTGAGTTTAGATCTTCAGAGCTCATCTGCATAACATTTTAATGTGATTGTTATCCAATATTAAAATACTTCTCACATGATGTACAAGCTATAAAGAAATAAGAAAAAACATTTGAAAATGTAAATATGAAATCTAAAAATTTAACTCTAAGATACAACCTATCTTCATTCATATAAATATACAGTGTATATTCTTAAACCTATAAGACTAAGAAAACCTAAACATTGATGAAACCTACAACCCTACCTGAGAAACAGTGACAATCATGTTAAATCAAATTGTCCGCAAGTGTCTCTCACTGAAAAAAACAATATCTTATCTGGACGGCAGATATAACATCTTTTTATACGAAAAAACTATAAAGAAGTAATTTGTTATGAATCACAGCTTCCAAGACAAGAAGATATTTTCCACCTCTTGTGCCATCTGTAAATTCTCATCATAAACAGATATCGTTTTTATTCTTCAATGTTTCATAAACTGTTCTAAATCGAATCCATCATGCTTTGTATCTAATCAAAATCAATCTTACCAAAGATCATGCTAAAAAACGTAATAATATTATTCATAAAAAATAAAAAAATCACAATAGATGTTTTTTGGCAATTTCACCAGCATTAGCAGCAATGCTTAAATCTAATCTAAGAAATAAAATATTCATTTTCAGAAAGATGAAAAGAAGCTCTTAAAAAATAATTTTTACAATCTGTTTCCTAAAGCATGTAATGTAGTAGCAACACGCGGCACGAAAATGCAATGCTATAAGTTTCAATAATCAAAAACAATTATTACTGAAAAAAGATAAAACAGCATCATTTTATACTAAAACAGTCAACAGAAAACGTGTAGCAACAAAATAAACCAAAAAACATCAAAAAGATTCGGGATTATACAGAAAAATAAGCTAATAGAATAAAAGGAAAACCCTCTAACTTTTTATAGCCTATAAATATCATTTAAACATGGTGATCCCGACAGGATTCGAACCTGTGACCCACGGCTTAGAAGGCCGTTGCTCTATCCAGCTGAGCTACGGGACCCAACTGATTATTTTCTCAATTCAAAATAGCATCTTCAATTCAATGTGTCCAAGAATGCTGCCGATCACTGCGAAAATTATCAGAATAAGAAATAGCACGTCGAATCGATGTATGTTTCTTTTCTACACGGTAAGAGATAGCATTCTTACGTGCAAAAGCAATCGCTTCTTCCTTCCTATTAAATCGAATCTTTACCTGATTATTCATATCAGACGTTGCCGTGTAGCCCATAAGAGGTTCAAGCATTTTTGCTTTCATTGGCTCATACTCTAGAATCCAAAAAACTGTATTCCCCTTACCTGACTGCATAGCTGTCTTAGCAGGACTATAAATACGTGCGATCATGCCTTTTTCCTTCAGATTACACAACGCTTGAATGATAGTTTCTCACCACACGTACCCAATTGGGTCATTCTCACACACTCAATCAAATATGGTCGGAGCGATAGGATTCGAACCTACGACCCCCTGATCCCAAATCAGGTGCGCTACCAGGCTGCGCTACGCTCCGCCATTTACATTTACTTGATGCACATTTCCTAAAATTTTCACAACAGAAGTGCAAGAGAAAAACACACTTTTTTTAAATTTTGTTGCATTTCTTTACAAAAAAGCACATTTTTTAATTTTTTCCCCTACTCAATAACAAATTTATTGACAAATAGTAGAAAATAACCTCCGTAAAAAATCCAATCTATATTAAAAAATAACGAATTTCTCTATAAGGATTTCATAATTTTTGTCCTGTTTTAAGCAAGCTCTCATTGTATCAAAACACATTCCACAGATACAATTTTAGAAAAAATGACTTAAATATCATAGAAAAACTTTCCCAAAGAGAACATAAGCCAAAAAATTCAGCTGTATTAAGCTTTTTTCCCCTCTTTTTCTATCTTCCCAAAGACTCTTTTATTAAAAATTCTAGAATCTTCTACAATCCAAACCCATAAACAACAAACATTTTTTCAAAGCACAAAGGTTTTATTATAAATAAAATAAAGCGCTCTTTTTAGAAAAATTTTCAAATGCGAAGATGGTAAGAATTCAACATCATACAATAAAATCTCAAAGCTATTTAAAATAAAAACACGATAAGAGTAAAAAACACTATTTTTTACTCTTATATAGATATCCAAAAAGAAGAAAATTTAAATGACTTGTCTTCCACATATTGAAACGATAATAGAAGGACAGAATAATTAAGCCATGATAAGGAGTATTTACGGATTTCTTCTATTTAAAACTTCAGCAATAACAGCACGTGTTATTTTTCTTTTTCTTTGTAATGCCAACTGATCAACAGAATCAACAACACGCTTCAATGAAAATAAAGAACGTTCACAACGGCTTACAAGATAATAAACCGTATCTGGATGTACAATAAGTTGCCTATCGGAAAAAAGCTTAAATGCAACAGCTGTTAACAATGCATCATCAGGCTGATTAATTTCAACGAACATCACCGAATTAAGACGACTTTTTAGATCATTTAACATTAAATTCCAAGCGGAAGGAAGTGTTTGTGCCGTCATCAATAAAGTAGCCTGTCGTGCATCAAGATTTGCTTGCTTAATACTGTTAATTAAATGAAAAAGTTCTGTCTCATTGATTTCACCTGTATCAATATCCTCTATTAAAAATGATCTGCCTAAAGAAGCCATAGTAACAGCCTGATCAAGTTCATTGTGCTGAATCCTGAAAGCATCTGCTTTTTGGAGCCATATATTAGAAAAATGCGTTTTTCCAGATCCTTCTTTACCAACCAAAACTGCAATAGGTAAGCTCCAATTGGGCCAGTGATCAATAAGCTGAAAAGCCATACGATTGCTTTCCGTTACCACTAAATCCTCAAATTGAAAAATCGGATCATAAGGAAAATTTAAAGATAATTGCGTTTCACGCCCATTCATTTTAGCGACTCCGAATTTCCGCTTCGCGAATACATCTGAGAACTCAGATAAGTATGAAGAGCAAAACGAACTAAAACGCCAACAGCCGCTGCCGCAGGAACAGCAACAAGCATACCAGTAAAACCAAAGAGTGAAGAAAAAGCAAAAAGTGAAAACATCAACCATACGGGATGTAATCCCACTGATGAACCTACAAGCTTGGGTTGAAGAATATAACCTTCAATAAATTGACCAATTAAAAAAAGTGCCATCACAACAATGATTCCCCCCCAATTATTGGGATAAAACTGGACCCATGCAATACCAACAGAAAGGACCAAACCACTCATTGTGCCGATATAAGGAACAAAGCTAATAAGACCAATAAACATACCAATCAAAAGACTAAAATTGAGTCCTGCAATCGTTAAACCAATAGCATAATAGCCTCCCAATATGAGACAAACTGTTCCTTGTCCACGAACAAAGCCTGCAATAGCTCTATCCATTTCATGAAAAATACTACGAACGGTTTCCAGATGATCCCGCGGTATTAACGAATCGATTGCTGTTACCATACGTGGCCAATCTAATAACATATAAAATGCCACCACAGGTGCCACAACAAATAGGCTAACGATATTAACGATTGATTTTCCTGACTTTAAAAGTGAATTCAAAAGAGACGTAATAAAATCCGAACCTTCTCCCAAAAATCCTTTAATATTATTCCGTAATTCATTTGGATCACTTCCAAAATAGCGCCTTAACCAATCAAAATCATGCTCAACAAAAAAGGTTTGAATACGATTAATGTAAACAGGTAAACCATCACTCATAAATTGCTGTATTTGCCAACTAATAACAGGAATCAAAATAATTAAAGCAGCAACAAAGGTAATAACAATAAATAGGGTGATAAGGACAGTCCCAAACACACGACGAATACCAAATTTTTCAAGTAATTGAACAATGGGATTGAGAAAATAAGCCAACACAATCCCTGCCACAAAAGGAAGCAAAATTGATCCAAAAACAAACATAAAAAGAATGAAAAAAATCAGCGTACCAAGCCAAAAAAAGATTTGTCTTTTCATATTATTCGGCAAAGGTAATTGAGTATACGCTGGCACATAAGTCTTATAACGATCACGAGATCTATTCTCACTCACTTTCTTTCTCATAAGCTGCCAAGAGGACTGTCCGTGATTATCTGATATCTTGCTCATAAAATATCCTAAAAAATTCTTCACAAAAAATTATAAACAACTTCAAAATAAGGTACAAGAAAAGTTGCTTATTTTCTTATCAATATCTCTTGCAGAGAGAACTCTATCATGGCATTGCATAATATCAAAACCTGATTTTCCATTAAAGGAAGGCTCCAATGAGCAATCAAGATCTTACAAATAATAAATCCAAGGCTGGGGATAAATCCAAAGCTGGTCTTACCTACGCAAAAGCCGGTGTAAACATCGATATGGGTAATGCCATGGTAGAAAAAATTAAACCCTTTATACGCGCAACAAAACGAGCCGGAACAGATGCAGAAATTGGCGGTTTTGGTGGACTTTTTGATTTAAAAGCAGCAGGCTTTACGGATCCTATCCTAGTAGCAGCCAATGATGGTGTGGGAACAAAATTAAAAATTGCCATTGAAGTAGGTCACCATAACACTGTAGGTATTGATCTTGTAGCTATGTGTGTCAATGATTTACTCGTACAAGGAGCTGAACCTCTCTTTTTTCTGGATTATTTTGCAACTGGAAAGCTCGACCCTGAACAAGGTGCTGCGATTGTTTCTGGTATTGCAGAAGGATGTAAACAAGCCGGTGCTGCTCTTATTGGAGGAGAAACTGCAGAAATGCCAGGAATGTATGCAGAGGGAGATTATGATCTAGCCGGTTTTGCTGTAGGAGCATGCGAACGCAGCAAGCTACTCCCTTCAAAAGATTTGATAGAAGGTGATGTTATATTAGGTCTAAGCTCCTCTGGAATTCATTCCAATGGCTTTTCGCTTGTTCGACGAATCATCCAGCAAAATTATCTCAAATGGAATGACCCTGCCCCTTTTTCCCCCGAAAACAGCCTTGGTATAGCACTTCTTACACCAACACGCATTTATGTAAAATCGCTTCTTCCCATCATGCGAAAATATGAAGGGATTAAAGCTCTTGCTCATATTACGGGTGGAGGCTTTCCTGAAAATATTCCACGTGTCCTTCCATCCTCTCTCTGCGCTGAAATTAATCTTTCTAGCATCAATGTTCCAGCAGTATTTTCATGGATTGCCAAACAAGGTAAAATAGAAGAAACAGAAATGTTAAGAACATTCAATTGTGGTATTGGCATGATCATTATCGTAGCACAGTATGCAGCTGAAACAATTATACAAGCTCTTGAAAAAAAAGGAGAAACTGTAACTCCCCTTGGCATTTTAACAAAATGCCAAGATCAAAATAAAGGAATACTTTATAAAGGGGTACTGCATTTATGAAAAAAAAAATTGTCGTTTTTATTTCTGGTAATGGGTCCAATATGGTCGCCCTTGCTCAAGCTAGTCAACAAACGGAATATCCTGCTGAAATCGTCGCGGTTATTTGCGATAATCCGCATGCAAGGGGTATTGAAAAGGCGCAAAACCATAACTTACCTATTCATATTGTTGATCGTAAAATTTACAAAACAAAAGAAGAGCATGAAGAAAATATTTTTACAATTTTAAATCAATATAAACCGGATTTTCTCTGCTTTGCAGGGTATATGCGCCTTATCTCACCACGTTTTGTAAAACTTTATGAAGGACGAATTTTAAACATTCATCCTTCTCTTTTGCCTTCATTTAAAGGCTTAAACACACATGAAAAAGCTTTACAAGCAGGTGTAAAAATCACGGGTTGCACTGTTCATCTTGTTACAGAAGACATGGATGCAGGAAAAATCCTTGCCCAAGCAGCCGTTCCAGTCTATCCCCATGATACTGCTGAGTGCTTAGCACAAAGAGTTCTTAAAGTAGAGCATAAACTCTACCCCGAAGCCTTAAAAGCATTTATTGAAGGAAAGAGCAAAATGATAGATACGCAACAACAGCTTTTATCTCTTTGAGTGTATCAACAATCTATTAATCAGCATATTTCAATGCTTTACACATAGTTTTTGCTCAGTATCTACAATTGAAAATCTCTATGAAATGTTGACATAATAGAGTCCATCTCTTCATAAATTTTTGCACAAAACATATGATTTTTTTGAATTTTAGTTCATTTTTAAAATTTTTCTTCTTTATTCAATTCTATGACATTATCATAAGCTCTATTTATCAAAATGCTCTGGTATTTAGCCTAAAAAATCTTAAAATACGCAATTTTTCTACTGCATAAATTTTTACTCATGATGAAAGTGTTTCTTTAACTGTTACAGCTAACTGTTTGAGTGTAAAAGGTTTAGATAAAAAACCAAAAACAGCATCTTGTGGAAGATTTTTAGCAAAGGCATCTTTTGCATATCCAGAAACGAAAAGAAATTTGATATCAGGATAGTTTTTACGGACTTCCTTCAATAAAGTGGGCCCATCCATTTCTGGCATCACCACATCGGAAACAATAATATCAACTTCTCCTTTTTGTTCCTCAAGAATAGAGAGTGCTTCCACCCCACTTGCTGCCTCTAAAACCGTATATCCTCTCATTTGAAGAGCTCTTACCCCCCCCATTCTGACCGCATCTTCATCTTCAACTAATAAAACAGTCGCAGATCCTGTTAAGTCTATATCTTTCTCTTCATCTTTTTCAATCTTTTGAGAAATTTCTCCTTTTATATTGGGGATATAACGGGGAAGAAAAATATGAAATGTTGCTCCTTCACCTTCTTTACTTTCACAATAAATATATCCACCGCTCTGCTTGATAATTCCATAAACCATTGATAAACCAAGTCCTGTTCCTTTTCCAACTTCTTTTGTTGTAAAAAATGGCTCAAACATTTTTTCTTGTATAGCAGCAGATATACCAGCCCCTGTATCTGAAATAGTCAATTGCACATACTCGCCAATTGCTAATCCAAGATGATTAAATTCAGCACTTTGTTGCTTTGTAATATTATTTGTCGCAATCGTAACAATACCTCCATCTAACATGGCATCACGCGCATTAATAACCAAATTCATAATAACACGCTGAAAAGATGCTTGATCAACTTCAACGCTCCACAAATCTCTTCCATGGATAATTTTTAACTGAATATTATTCCCCAAAAGTGGTAAAATAAGATTGCGGATATCTGATAAAAATTCAGTAAAATCAACTTCTTCAGGTCGAAGTGTTTGCTTTCTAGAAAAAGCTAATAATTGCTGGACAAGAGCAGCTGCACGATTAGCATTGTTTTTAATATTGATCAGATCAGCATGAGCAGGATCAGAACTACGATGCGTATTTAAAAGAAGATCACACGACATTAAAATTGCTGTTAAAACATTATTAAAATCATGAGCAATGCCGCCAGCCAATTGTCCTACAGCTTGCATCTTCTGACTTTGCATCATTTTATCTTCAAGAGTTTTTTGTTCGGTTGTTTCAATCACAGAGATAATAAGCAAATCTTGCAATGCATCACCGTGATAGGGCGGTACAGACATAATATGGAGCCGTAAATGGCATTCTTCATTTTTTTCTAAAACAGTTTCTAGAGAAACAAAATAATTTTTATTTGTCGCAATTCTCTGAAAAGAACGCTCTAACTGCGCACAATCACGACGAGAAATAACATCATAAAAATTGACAGCTTTGTCCATACATCCCGTGAGTGATGAAAAAGCTTTATTCATATGAATCAATTGCCCTGCATGATCCACCACGGCTATTGCAAAAGGACTCGCATCAAAATATTCTCCTAGTATACTGGGTAATTTTAATTGATCATCTTCTTCTTTTTGTATTTGTTGTGGAATGATCACAACACGATAAATGGCTTCCTCTTCTAAGAGAGAAGAAACAGATATAAGACAATGGAATATTTTCTCACAAGTCGTGTGTGAATTTAAACATAACGAAAACCTATAAGGTAAAGAGTAACCTGAACTTTGATATCTGTTGGTTTGTAAACAGATATCACTCCATGAGCTCTTAGCGCCAACGCTATCAAATAACGAATCAAAATTATATTGACCAATTGAGAAATTCGCTAAATCAATTGAAAACCATTCGGCAAAAGTCGCATTGGCATAAAGAATAGTTCCTTGTCTATTAACGGATACAAAACCAATAGAAGCTTGATCCAAGTGATTGATAGCCTCTTGAAGGTTCGAGAAAAAAACTTCTCGCGTTTGTTGTAAGTGCGAAATATCAGTAATACGCCAAAATAAAAGCTTTTTTTTCTGTTTTGTGATAGGTTGAACGGAAATATTATACCAAACAGATTTTTTTGGTGTAGAATCGGTAAAAATTGGTTGTTCTACTCTCAATTCCTCTTGCGCTGCAAGATTATTACAGGCTGCAACCTTTAAGCGGTACGAGAGTGCACCAGCTCCTGGAAGATCCGCAATAACCCTATAACAAGACACTTCAGGCTTATAGGTCAGAATTTTTCGATAGTTTTGATTAGAATAATAAACAAAACCAGAAAGATCAGAGATTACAATTGCATCATCGCTCCTATTAAAGATGCTAAAATCAAAATCTTCATGCGACCACACATGATATCTTAAAATTCCCATTCCACACAAAACGAGTGTTGCAACACCGATCATTGCTAGAATCAAAAAAGATATTGATATCGCCTGTTGCAAATAGTTTTGTGGATAAAAAAAACCTAAAATACCCACAATGAAAAGAAAACCTAATACAAAAACAACACCAAAAATCACAACTCTCCGATGAAACGAAGACGCTGATCTTTCATTATTCTCAAAATCTTTATCCATCTCTCTTTGCCTTAGCTTATAGCTATTTCTTATGTCACAAAACTTCCTTTATATTCGTTGTTATGTTGTTATAAAGTATATACTATGATATTATCTAAGATAAGCTCGCTTAATATTCAAAAGTTTATTTCTTACATTATAAGTGAACCTTTTGAGGGTATGTTTATAAATTTATCTCAATAAAAAATAATATTTCCATCCAAAATGGGAGAAAATCTATGTATATCTGGTTATCAGAGCAGATAGGTGTATCTGCTGCAAACATAACGATAAGCTTTTTGCTTTTTATAATAACAATCGCAGCTATTACCGTAATTATCGTGTTTTTACGTCGCTTAAGTACAGGAAGATACAGCATTAATAGAAAAAAAAGTCTATCACGATTAGCATTATGTGAAGTAATTTCTATAGATCGAGCACGCCGCCTTGTTTTAGTCCGTTGCGATAATAAAGAACATTTGCTCCTTATTGGCGGATTAACAGATGTGGTTGTAGAATCCGATATTACTGGTACATCAAAAATACAAAAAAGAGAAACACACACACATCTAAATTCCGCCCCTCCAGAAAGAAACGATGTATCGGATAAAAGTCCCTCTCCTTTTACGAATCAAGCGGTAAAAGATTCAGCCATCACCGCCGAAATTGAGGGGCGGCAAGAACCATCTTTATTCATTCCTACCCCTCAAAAATAAAAATATACAATTTCATCACCACGAATTTCGTTTGTTTATCATCTCAATAACCTTAATCATCGCGATAAACTCTTTCACGTCGTTCGTGACGTTCTTGCGCTTCCAATGACAAAACGGCTATCGGCCGAGCCTCAAGACGCTTGATACTAATGGGTTCGCCGGTTTCTTCACAAAAACCGTATGTCCCATTATCAATGCGCTCTAAAGCCGCATCTATTTTTGAAATAAGTTTCCTCTGACGATCACGAGCACGTAATTCGATTGTACGATCAGTTTCACAAGAAGCCCGATCAGTCAAATCGGGCTGACCAACATTCTCTTCCTGCAAATTTTCCAAAGTCTCACGAGCTTCTTTTAATATATCATTCTTCCAAGAAACCAATTTAGCACGAAAATACGCCTTTTGCCGCTCATTCATAAAAGGCTCATCTTCACTAGGGCGATATTGACCATCAATCTCTTCGCTCATGCAATAAAAAACCTCCACATATGCTATGTGCGGTCTATATATTGTGCAATACCCATCAACACAAGAGTAAAATGTTTTTTCATAACAATCGACGAATATATCTAAATGCACTGTTTAGGTTTGATCGCTTTTTTATGTAGATTGAATTCTTGATCAAATCTCATCCAGAATCATTTTTTTCGCTTATTGAAAAACTTTAAAAAGAAGGAAATCTAATATCAGATATCAGAGCCATCCCTCCCCTACTCTCTACATTGTTTAAAATCTAAATGAAGCAACAATAAATCATTTCATCAATGCAAAAAAATAAAATCTTTATAAAGGCAAAGTGTGATATTCACGTTTCAAATACATCAAAGCATCTTTTTCTTTATTACAGTTGATTGCAACAACCTCACCAATCAAAACACAATGGGTTGCGTGTTCGTGCCAACAAATCAAACGACAATCAAACGACGCTAGAGCGTCTGAAAGACTAGGCGCCCCCGTTTGCAAAGCTCCCCATTGAGCAACATCAAAACGCTCATTTTGTGTAGAATTGCAACGCCTCGAAAAAACATCCGCTAATGAGCGATGTTTTCCTGCCAAGCTATTAACACAAAAATTTCCATTCTCCATAAACACCTGATTCTTTAAATTATGGCGCATGAGACAAACAAGAAGGGTTGGAGGATCATCAGATAAAGAACAACACGCCGAAACAGTCACCCCACGTCTTCCCTTAATACCATTTGTTGTCACAATATGCACAGCTCCTGCAAAAAGACTCATGGCATCTCGATATTCTTGAGAAGAAACCGCAATAGTATGTTTATGTTGAAGTTCAGGCATCAAATATGTTTTATGATTCGACATATCTTTCACTTATAAAGCTTTAAAATTTCAAGCAATCTTTCCATAAAAAGACCTATAATACATATTTTTTCTTTTCCGTCATAACACAAAAAATATTTGTGTATACACAGCGATATGATAAAAACTGCCAATCTAAGGAGATTTTAATGCCTCATTTTCATCTCATTTCGCCTTCTCTCTTGGCTTCTGATTTTTCTAAACTTGGACAAGAAATGTTAGATGTTGTTGATGCTGGTGCAGATTGGCTTCATCTTGATATTATGGATGGGCACTTTGTTCCTAACATCACCTTTGGTCCTGAAATCGTCAAAGCTCTGCGCCCATTAACAAAAGCAATATTTGATGTCCACCTGATGATCGCACCAGTAGACCCTTATTTAGAAGCTTTTGCAAAAGCAGGTTCAGATATTATAACTATTCATGCTGAAGCAGGTCCACATCTTCATCGTTCATTACAAACAATCAAAAAAATGGGGAAAAAAGCAGGAATCGCACTCAATCCAAGCACCCCTGAACATGTACTTGAATATTTGCTTGATCAATTAGATCTCATTCTCATCATGACGGTCAATCCCGGTTTTGGTGGACAAAGTTTTATTCCAGAAATAAAAAATAAAATTAAGCGCGTTAAAAGCATGATTGCAAACCGCCCTATTGATCTTGAAGTTGATGGTGGTATCACCGTTGATACAATTGGGATAGCTGCAAAAGCTGGTGCAAATGTATTTGTCGCAGGCTCTGCAATTTATAAAGATGGAAATAAAGAGCTTTACAAAACACGTATTAGTGCATTGCGCCAAGCCGCAATCCTCTCACAACAAGGAAAAAAATGATGATCGCACGTTATTCCCGCCCTGCAATGGTAACAATTTGGTCTCCCGAAACAAAATATCGTATTTGGTTTGAAATTGAAGCCCATGCCTGTGATGCCCTTGCTCACTTAGGGATTATTCCGAAAGAAGCCGCCAAAGTCATTTGGGAAAAAGGGGCAGCAGCTAAATTTGATGTCAATCGCATTGATGAAATTGAAGCAATTACCAAACATGATGTTATCGCATTTCTAACCCACCTAGCTGAATTCATTGGACCAGAGGCACGTTTTATCCACCAAGGCATAACATCATCTGATGTTCTCGATACAACGCTGAACATTCAATTGATGCGTGCGAGTGATATTTTGCTAGAGGATATAGATCAACTTCTTGAAGCATTAAAAAGACGTGCTTTTGAGCATAAAGAGACAATCACCATTGGGCGGAGTCATGGCATTCATGCTGAACCGACAACATTTGGAATCAAGTTTGCTCTTGCATACGCTGAATTTTCCCGTTGTCGCAAACGTCTTCTTGCTGCACGAGAAGAAATTTCTACTTGCGCGATTTCAGGAGCTGTAGGAACTTTTGCTAATATCGATCCACGCGTTGAAGAACATGTAGCAAAAGCCTTGAAGATGCGTACTGAACCGGTTTCCACCCAAGTAATACCAAGAGATCGTCATGCTATGTTTTTTGCAACACTTGGTGTTATTGCTTCCTCTATTGAAAGGCTAGCAATAGAAATACGCCACTTACAACGAACAGAAGTTCTTGAAGCAGAGGAACATTTCTCACCTGGGCAAAAAGGTTCATCGGCAATGCCTCATAAACGTAATCCAGTTTTAACAGAAAATTTAACTGGATTAGCCCGTATGGTACGTGCATTTGCACTCCCAGCCATGGAAAATGTAGCTCTTTGGCATGAACGTGATATTTCCCATTCATCTGTTGAGCGTTATATTGCTCCAGATGCGACGATTACACTTGATTTTGCTCTTTCTCGCCTCACATCTGTCATTGAAAATCTCATTGTCTATCCAGAAAATATGCAAAAAAATCTCAATAAATTCCGCGGTCTTGTTCACTCACAACGGGTTCTTTTAGCACTCACACAAGCAGGGATTAGTCGTGAAGATTCTTATCGGATTGTACAACGAAATGCGATGAAAGTTTGGGAACAAGGAAAAGATTTTTTAGAAGAACTCCTCAACGACAAAGATGTTACCAAAGCTTTAAGTGAAGAAGAACTTCGCGAAAAATTTGATCTTTCTTACCACACCAAACATATCAATACGATTTTTAAACGTGTTTTTGAAGAACAATAAAGCGACATAGAAAACCAAAATCCATTCAACCTATGATCAAAAATCTGTTGTAACAAAGAAAACAATTCATGAAAGCAAATCAACTCGATATTCTTATTGTTCCTGGCTACAAAGGATCTGGTCCAGATCATTGGCAAACACGCTGGGAAAAAAAATTGTCGACAGCCAGCCGCATTGAACAACTCCATTGGTCAAAGCCTGTTTGTGAAGAGTGGGTTAACAAAGTTAAAACCGCCATCGCAAAAGCTCAAAGGCCTGTTATGCTTATTGCTCATTCATTAGGAGTTCCCAGTGTTATTCATGCAACTGTACAAAATACAGAAAAAATTTGTGGCGCTTTCTTTGTTGCACCTCCAGATGTCGCCAATGAAAAAATACGTCCCAAACATTTAATGACATTTGGCCCCTATCATCGCCAAAAGCTTCCTTTTCCTTCTATTGTCATAGCCAGTCGCAACGATGAGTTTTGTCAATTTTCAGTAGCAGAAAAAATTGCCAATGATTGGGGATCACTCTTTGTTGATGCTGGGTATTCTGGCCATATTAACGCAGAATCCGGACACGGACCTTGGCCTGAAGGGCTTATGGTCCTCTCTCACTTTCTTGCAAAAATTTGATCCAAAAGAGGTGATCTTCTTTCTCATCGCTTATGTATCTTCACCTTTGGGTAAACGTGTAATGATAAAAATTATAAAAGTATCATAGCAATATCATTGAGAAATTCTATCAATTAGGATAGTATCATTTATCAATGTTATTAAAAACCTCTCAAGATAAATAGAGAATCATGATGAATCGTCGCCACCGTATTTATGAAGGCAAGGCTAAAATTTTATATGAAGGACCTGAACCAGGGACTTACATTCAATTTTTTAAAGATGATGCAACTGCCTTTAATGCAAAAAAACATGAAATTATCGACGGAAAGGGGGTTTTAAACAACCGAATTTCGGAACATATTTTTAGCCATCTTGGACGTTTGGGCATCCCAACACATTTTATCAAACGTATAAACATGCGCGAACAGCTTATTAAAGCGGTGGAAATCATTCCGTTGGAAGTTGTTGTTCGCAATGTTGCTGCCGGCTCTCTTGCTAAACGTTTAGGACTGGAAGAAGGAACCCCGCTTCCGCAATCCATCATTGAATTCTACTATAAAAATGATTCTCTCGATGATCCTATGGTAACGGAAGAACATATCACAGCTTTTGGGTGGGCTGTCCCACAAGAGATAGAAGATATGATGCAACTTTCAATTCGTATTAATGATTTTCTTTCTGGGCTTTTTGCCGGTGTTAACATCCAATTAATTGATTTTAAAATGGAATTTGGTCGCCTGTGGGAAGATGAAACAATGCGCATTGTTCTTGCTGATGAAATCTCTCCTGATTCTGCACGACTATGGGATATGCACACACAAGAAAAAATGGATAAAGACCGTTTTCGTCGTGATATGGGAGGGCTTATTAATGCCTATCAAGAAGTTGCCAAACGTCTTGGTATTATGAATGAAAACGAACCAACACGACCAAGTGGTCCCGTTCTCGTAAAGTAAAAACAGGGTAAAAAACATCACCTTATACAAACACCCCTCTTCAAAGGAGAGGTTCTTTTAACAAGCAGGAAGCAAAAAATGAAAGCACGCATTACGGTTACTTTAAGAGAAAGCGTTCTTGATCCACAAGGAGAAGCAATTGTCGGTGCTTTAAAAAGTTTGGCTTTCGAAGGCATTCAATCTATTCGTCAAGGAAAGGTTTTTGATATTGTTCTTGATGAACTACCTTCTGAAACTGCAAAGAAAAAACTTGAACAAATGTGTGAAGAGTTACTCGCAAATACTGTCATTGAAAATTATACAATCGAACTTCTGTAAGTGAAATGCTCATGAAAACTGCCATCATTCAACTTCCTGGATTAAATCGTGATCGAGATATGGTTGCAGCATTACATCATATAACGGGAGTTGAGCCACTAAAAATTTGGCAAACAGAAACAACAATTCCAGATGTAGATGTTATTATTATTCCTGGTGGTTTTTCCTATGGCGACTACTTAAGATGTGGTGCGATTGGAGCGCGAACTCCCGTCTTAAAAGCCATTCGTGAAAAAGCACAAGAAGGTACGACAATTATAGGTATCTGTAATGGATTTCAAATTTTGTTGGAAGCAGGATTATTACCCGGTACTTTAATGCGTAACGCTTCTTTAAAATTTGTTTGTCGTGAAATCAAGCTTGAAGTCGTCAACGCCAAGACAAAATTTTCTCGATATTATTCTAAAGGACAAATTATTCGTTGTCCTGTTGCCCATCATGACGGAAATTATTTTGTTGATAGTGAAACATTGAAACAAATGGAAGACAATGAACAAATTGTTTTTCGCTATGCAGAAAATACAAACCCGAACGGCTCAATGAAAGATATTGCTGGTATTGTTAATAAAGCTGGTAATATTCTTGGTATGATGCCCCATCCTGAAAACTTTATTGAACCCGCCCACGGAGGTACTGACGGTCGTTTACTTTTTCAAAGTGCTTTAGAGTTAGTAAATGGATAATGCTGCAAAAATACTCGCGCTCCATAATTTAAAAAAACAAGGATTTATACCATTTCTCGCATCGTAAATCTATCAACAAAGCTCTTCACAAACAACAATGGATATTATTTTCTAAACACATAATTATTTAAGACCATTTTTAGTCTTAAATCCCACCAAACAAACGGACAAAATCTTCAGCTTACTGTCTATAAATATTTTTATTATTAAACAACATTATTGTTTATAATATAAGCTGCTAGGTTAAAAAAATAAAAATACTAAATTTCGATTAATTTGACGGATAAATACTCATGAAGCCTTGCAATAACATCACTATTACATCAGAACTCATTGCACAACACGGGCTAAAAGAAGATGAATATCAACGTATCCTAACGTTAATTGGTAGAGAACCAACATTTACTGAACTAGGAATTTTTTCTGCAATGTGGAACGAACATTGTTCCTATAAATCATCTAAAAAATGGCTAAAAACTCTTCCGACAGAAGGAAAATGTGTCATCCAAGGACCTGGTGAAAATGCTGGTGTTGTCGATATTGGCGAAGGACAATGTGTTGTTTTCAAAATGGAAAGCCATAACCACCCTTCTTATATTGAACCTTATCAAGGTGCAGCGACAGGTGTTGGTGGTATTTTACGTGATGTCTTTACAATGGGAGCCCGTCCTGTTGCTGCTATGAATGCATTGCGATTTGGTGCTCCTGATCACCCACGAACACGCCATCTTGTTTCTGGTGTTGTTTCTGGAATAGGTGGTTACAGCAATTCTTTTGGTGTTCCAACGGTTGGTGGAGAAGTAAATTTTGATGAGCGTTATAATGGCAATATCCTTGTTAACGCTTTTGTCGCCGGTATTGCAAAGACAGACGCCCTTTTTTATTCTAAAGCACAAGGTATTGGACTCCCTGTTGTTTATCTGGGTGCAAAAACAGGACGTGATGGTGTCGGTGGAGCAACAATGGCTTCTGCTGAATTTGATTCTTCAATCAGTGAAAAACGCCCAACTGTTCAAGTCGGTGATCCTTTTACAGAAAAATGTCTCCTTGAAGCATGTTTAGAGCTCATGAAACTTGGAGCCGTGGTTGCTATTCAAGATATGGGGGCAGCAGGACTCACCTCTTCTGCCGTTGAAATGGGAGCAAAAGGAAATCTGGGGATACAGCTTAATCTTGATACAGTTCCTGTTCGAGAAGAAAACATGACAGCCTATGAAATGATGCTTTCTGAAAGTCAAGAGCGTATGCTCATGGTCCTTAAACCAGAACTAGAAAAGCAAGCAGAAGCAATTTTTCATAAGTGGGGACTACATTTTTCTATCATTGGAAAAACAACCGATGATTTACGTTTTCGTGTATTTCATCAAGGGGAAGAAGTTGTCAATCTTCCCATCAAAGAGCTTGGTGATGAAGCGCCTGTTTATGATCGTCCTTGGAGTGAGCCGGCAAAAAAAACACCCTTGAAAGCAGAAGACGTCAAAAAAGTTGAAAATCTTGGTGATGCGCTTCTGAGCTTATTGAATTCTGCTGATCAAAGTTCTCGGCGATGGGTTTATGAACAATATGATACCCTTATCCAAGGAAATAGCCTTGTTTGTCCAGGAGGTGATGCAGGCGTTATCCGTGTAGGAAACAACAGCAAACGTGCTCTTGCTTTTTCTTCTGATGTAACACCTCGCTATTGTGAAGCAGACCCTTATGAAGGGGGGAAACAAGCTGTCGCAGAATGCTGGCGAAACATTAGTACGACAGGTGCAACACCACTGGCTGCTACAGATAATCTCAATTTTGGTAACCCTGAAAAACCTGAAATTATGGGACAGCTGGTTTTTGCTATTAAAGGTATAGGAGAAGCTTGTAGAATCCTTGATTTTCCTATCGTTTCAGGCAATGTTTCTCTTTACAACGAAACAAATGGAGAAGCCATTCTTCCAACCCCCACAATTGCTGGGGTAGGCCTTCTTAATGATTGGTCTAAAATGGTAACAATAAGTGGTATGCAAAATGGAGATATTCTTGTTTTAGTAGGAAATTGCGGTTCCCATTTAGGACAATCAATCTATGCACGTAACATTTTAAATATTGATGCAGGCCCCCCCCCCTCTGTAGATTTACAACTTGAAAAAAAGCATGGTCAATTTGTTCGAGATGTCATACATCGTGGTTTTATTCACGCCGCCCATGACCTTTCTGACGGAGGATTAGCGATAGCACTTGCTGAAATGGTCATTAAAGCAGGTAAAGGAATCAAAGTAAAATTAAGCAATAAATCACCCCATCATGCAGAACTTTTTGGAGAAGACCAAGGACGTTATCTTTTAGCCGTCAAACCTCACTCTCTTAATAGTCTTAAAGAGCGTGCACAAATCAATACAGTTTCTTTAACAGAGCTAGGTCAAGTCGAGGGTACTTCTCTTAATATAGATGGGATATTAACACTTTCAGTAGACAAACTCACAAAAGCCTATGAAAACTGGTTTCCACAATTTATGGGTGAAGAATAAAAATTGTTTTTTCTCTTAAACAGCCTTTATAAAAAATGAACAACATAGGAGAATAATGATGGCAATGAGTGCCCATGCAATTGAAACGCTTATTCGTGAAGGCATTCCTGATGCTACTGTAAGAATTCGTGATCTTGCTGGAGATGGGGAACATTATGCTGCAGAAGTTATTTCTGAAAGTTTTCGTGGTAAAACCCGTGTTCAACAACATAAAATGGTCTATGATGCCCTTAAAGGCAATATGGGAAATGACCTTCACGCCTTAATGTTGCAAACAAATGTCCCAAAATAATCTAAAATTTCTTCTTGCATTCACACATTTAATACGATTAAAAGCAGTATGAATATAAATTACACACTGATAAAAATCTGAAATATCGAGGGATAAAAATGACCACTGTTCATGATTTTATTGACAACGAAATTAAAACAAACGACGTCATTTTATTCATGAAAGGAACACCTGACGCTCCGCAATGCGGGTTTTCAGGACAAGTTGTTCAAATTCTTGATTATTTAGGATTGAATTATAAAGGGATTAATATCTTAACTTCTAACGAATTGCGTCAAGGGATTAAAGATTACTCAAATTGGCCAACAATTCCACAGCTTTATATCAAAGGTGAATTTATCGGAGGCTGTGATATTGTTAAAGAGATGTTTCAAAACAATGAGTTACAGGAACTTTTGAAAGAAAAAAATATTCCATGTAATCAATCATAGGTATCTTTCATTTTATTCAGACTCTTAAAAAGAGCTGTTTTCAGACGAAATTTTTATTTCAAGGATGCCATATGTCATATTCAGTCGATGAACAAACGCATAGAGATGCGATTAGAAACAAAATTGGCTATAAAGAATTTGTTATTCTTATTGCTTCGCTCATGGCTATTAACGCTATAGCTGTTGATATTATGCTGCCAGCTATGCCCGATATTTTAGACGGCTTAAATGTTCTCAATGAAAATGATCAACATTATATCATTTCGAGTTATCTTATTAGCTATGGTATTGCTCAAATATTTTTCGGTCCAATAAGCGATAGGTATGGACGACGTAAACTTATTCTTCTCGGGCTTGCTTTTTATTCATTTACGGCGATTGGCTGTGCCTTTGTAACTGATTTTTCTCTCTTACTTATTTTACGTATCTTGCAAGGAATTGGAGGGGCTGCTATGCGAGTTCTTACAGTTTCCGTCGTACGTGATCTTTACAGTGGTCGAAAAATGGCAGAAGTTATGTCTATTGTTATGATGGTTTTTCTTGTTGCACCAATGGTTGGTCCCGCAACAGGACAGATCATTTTACTGCTTGGACATTGGCAATATATTTTTATTTTCATGGCAATGATTGGTTTAGGACTGATGATTTGGATTCAACTGCGCTTGCCTGAAACTCTTTATGCGCAACGCTCTCTTTCCTTTTCTTCAGTTAAACACAACTTATGGATTGTAATAACCAATCGCACAACACTTTGCTATACACTTGCAACGTCCATTATTTTAGGCTGTATCTTTACCGCCGTTAATACATCACAACAAACATATGAAGGGATCTATAATCTAGGACTTTGGTTCCCTATTGCTTTTGCAGTTGGTGCTGCATTTCAAGCTCTATCATCATTCTTTAACTCTCAACTCGTTGGACGCCTTGGAATGCGGCGTATTGCTCATACTATGCTTTTGCTCTTTTGTGCCACTTCATGCATTTGGTTTATTGGGTCCATCTTAGCAGGTGGTGTTATCCCTTTTCCTTTTTATATGACGTTATATTGTATATTAATGTTTACCTGCGGTGGTATTATGGCCAATTTCAATACACTCGCTCTTGAACCTGTAGGAGAAATAGCTGGAACAGCTTCTTCTGTATCCGGCTTTCTTCAAACATCTATCGGTGCAGGACTTAGCTTTTTTATTGCCCAACAATTTGATGAAACAACCATCCCAAACTCAGCAGGATTTTTCTTTCTGAGTCTCACTGCCATACTTCTCGTCTTATGGGCTGAACGTGGTTATCTTTTTAGGCAATATCATAGTAATCCTAACGAATAAATATTACTACGAAAGATTAATAACATCTCTCTTGAACAATAAGAAGATAAACCTATCAGACAAAATAAAACATCTTCAAATAGAACACTCTTGTGTTAAACATTCACATTGTTTGTTTAAAGATACAGCTCTCGAAATATCAAATCATTTCACGACAGCGCCCATAAATGGTATAATGTAAAAAAACAAACATACCTATTGTTGCAACAACTCTTGTCTGTGAAACGGTTTATTAAAAAATATTTTGATTCTTTTCTTCAATAGTTTTTATGAAGACGGGCTGGTCTTTCATCTCATGACAGGCAAACAAACAGTTTTGATTGGTTTAACCTAAACAAGATCGAAATAAGAGAAAAACTTACGCTTTAGGTCTTTCGTTCAATATAAAAAATAATAAATTATCTTTATAAATTAATATCTTACACAATCATAAAACCATAGGGAACTTTCCCATTTATAAAATATATTTAATTGATAAATTTTCCTGATTTTGGAAATCCTCTTGGAACCAAACGCCCGACGCCCGCACGCATTCCCATCCATTCAATGAGATCATCAGCTTGACGGTTAAAGATTCGTTCAGCTGTATCTTGCCAACTTAAGCCTTCTGATAAATTAAAAGTCTTGGCATCAACAACAGCACCTTCTTTATAACGCTGTAAACGAACACCTTTACCGCGATTCATTTCTGGTATTTGTTCAATAGAAAAAATAAGCATTTTACGGTTTTCACCGACTACAGCAACATGATCACCATTTACCGGAACACAAAGCTTTACCTTATCAGGAGCTTTCACATTCATCACTTGCTTTCCTTTTCGTGTATTGGCGATCACTTCTGCAGAAGAAACAATAAAACCATTACCGTGAGATGAAACCAAGAGAAATTTTTCCTCGGCGTGATGCACAAAAGCTGTGAGAACATCGTGCTCATCATCCATATCAACTAAGAGACGAATAGGTTCACCATGTCCCCGCCCTCCAGGTAAATTATTTGCACCAATAGCAAAAAACTTCCCCCCCGTACTGATCAGCACAATCTTGTCGGTCGTAAATGCTGGAAAGGCTAACTTTAAACTGTCTCCTTCTTTAAAAGAAAGTGCTTTATAATCGTTCAAGTGTCCCTTCAAAGCACGCATCCACCCCTTTTCAGAAATAACAATAGTAATCGGTTCTTTTTCGATCATTGCTTGTTGAATATCATCAAGATCATGTCTTGGTGCCTCTTCAAACGTCGTACGTCTTTTCCCCAAGAGTGTTTCAGGCCCAAAAGTGTTTCGAACTTTTTTGATTTCTTCTGAAATTATTTTCCACTGTTTTATAGGAGAAGCTAACAAATTCTGTAGCTTTTCTTTTTCAGCTTTCAAACTTTCAAATTCTTTACGAATTTCAAATTCCTCAAGCTTACGCAAAGAACGCAAGCGCATATTAAGAATAGCTTCAGCTTGATTTTCTGTTAATTCAAACCGATTAATCAGCTTCTTTTTCGGTTCATCCTCTTCACGAATAATCTGAATGACCTCATCGAGATTTAAATAGGCAATAAGATATCCATGAAGAATTTCCAATCGGCTATCAATTTGATCAAGCCGATAATGAGAGCGACGAATAAGCACTTCTTGACGATGTTCAAGCCATTGCTGCAAACTTTCTCGCAAAGAAAGGACATTGGGTATTTTTCCCAAAGACAAAACATTCAGATTAAGGGGAAATCTTACTTCAAAGTCAGTCAATTTAAAAAGAGACTCCATAAGGAGCTCCGGATCAACCGACCGATTTTTAGGAACCAGCACGATTCTGATATCTTCTGCTGATTCATCTTGGATATCCTCAAGCATTGGCAATCGGCGTGCAAGCAATAACTCTGCTGTTTTTTCAATAAGACGTGACTTTTGAATCTGATAGGGAATTTCAGTTACAACAATCACATAAGAACCACGGCTACCAGATTCCTGATGCCAACGTGAACGCAAGCGAAAGAATCCACGCCCAACACGATAGGATTCCTCAATACTTTTTTTAGGTTCAACTAAAATTCCCCCCGTCGGAAAATCAGGACCAAGAACAAATTGATTTAATTCCTCATCATTTACATCGGGATGCGCAATCAAATGGAGTGCTGCATCACAAAGCTCAGCAACATTATGGGGGGGAATAGATGTTGCCATACCAACAGCAATACCAGAAGAACCATTTGCTAAAAGATTAGGGAAAGCTCCTGGTAAAACAACAGGCTCTTCATCTTCCTCATTATAGGTTAAACGAAAATCAATAGCATTCTCATTAATTCCTTCAAGTAACAATGCAGCCACTTCAGTCATACGTGCTTCCGTATAACGCATGGCAGCAGCATTATCACCATCAATATTACCAAAATTGCCTTGCCCATCAACCAACGGATAACGAACAGCAAAACTTTGAGCCAAGCGCACCAAGGCATCATAAATAGACGCATCCCCATGAGGATGAAATTTTCCCATGACATCACCAACAATCCGCGCACATTTCGCATAAGACTGTCCAGGATTTAGTTTGAGAAGATGCATCGCATGAACAATCCGCCGGTGGACCGGCTTCAATCCATCACGTACATCAGGCAATGCACGGTGTGTAATCGTAGAAAGTGCATAAGCCAAATAACGTTCCTGTAAAGCAGAACGTAATTCTATTGGTTCAATATGTTCTTTATCAAAAGGTAAATTCATTTTATCAGACATAGTATTAAAACAACAATTCCCACAATAATAAGAAATTATTTTATAGGATTTATTTAATGAAATCTTCTATGAGTCGACTTTTTTATTAAAAGTCAATTACATAAAAACAAACGCTGCAATTAGAACATGAACAGAAAATTATATCAATTTGAAAAATTTATACATGTCCTTCCCCCCTTGTCCTAAGTAATTTATTGAAAGCTTTGTCAAATTCGACGATAATTTAACTGCCCACAAAGAGTTATTTCATCTTTTCTGAAATGACAAAAGCACCTTTCAAACATCATCTTTTATTATAAAGATAAATTGTATAACAACCCCATTCAGTTTTTCTACGAAAAACCAAAAAAATGTTCAAAACTTATGAAATTTAAACTTTTCAGAGTAAGTCCATAGAATGGAAAACCACATTATTCTCATAAAAACGAAGAGACACAATTCTCTGCTACAACGTTGTAAAAACTTCAATAAAAAATAAATAATATATTGACATATAAAGATAATTAATTTTTTTCAACTAAAATGAGGCTCCCGAATATTATAGAATTCTTTTATTTCTAATTTATTCATGATCAAGCAATTATAATTATTTCCTCACCTATCACAAGGGGAAAAGCCACTATAGAAACAAGGAATAAAAATGCCTCATAAAGAATCAACACAATAGCGTTTTGCCTATCTAAATTTCACAAATAGTACACGCACACACCGTTGACTCTTGAAAGGCATCAAAACTTCACTCTACGTAGAAAAAGACGAAAACAATCCATTATCAACTTTATGAGCTATTTTTGTGAGTAGGAGCCATGCGGATTCCTAAATCACGTAATTGTGTAGGAGAAACATCAGACGGAGCGCTCATTAAAAGATCAAGCGCCTGTTGGTTCATAGGGAATAAAGCAACTTCACGCAAATTTTTAACACCTTGTAACAGCATAATAATGCGGTCAATTCCCGCAGCCATGCCACCATGTGGCGGAGCCCCATAATGGAATGCACGATAAAGACCACCGAAACGATCTTTCACAACTTCCTTAGAAAGTCCTACAAGTTCAAAAACTTTAAGCATCATTTCTGGTAAGTGATTACGAATTCCACCTGATGCAATTTCATAACCATTGCAAACAAGATCATATTGAAAAGCTTTAATAGTAAGAGGATCTTGGCAGGCAAGGGCATTTTCTCCCCCTTGAGGCATGGAAAAAGGATTATGTCCAAAATCAATCTTTTTTTCATCTTCATTCCATTCAAAAAATGGAAAATCAACAATCCACGCCAAAGAGAAACTATCTCTATCAAGAAGATCTAATTCTTCCCCTACCCTTGTGCGTGCTGCTCCGGCAAAAGATGAAAACTTTTTTGGATCGCCAGCTACAAAAAAACAGGCATCCCCACTTTCAAGACCAAGCTGTATACGGATTGCTTCAGTCCTCTGTTCACCAATATTTTTGGCGATAGGCCCTGCTCCTTCAAATTTTCCTTCTTCTTCACGCCAGAAAATATAGCCGAGCCCTGGTTGCCCCTCGCCTTGTGCCCATACATTCATACGATCACAAAAAGCACGACTTCCACCCGTTTTAGCTGGAATAGCCCACACTTGTGCATTCTCATCATTCGCTAAAATTTGAGCAAAGACTTTGAAACCAGAATTATAAAAATGCTGAGAAACATCTTCCATAATGATCGGATTACGCAGATCAGGCTTATCAGAACCATATTTTCGCATTGCTTCATCATAGGAAATGCGAGGAAAGCTTTGTGTCACAGTCTTTCCATCTGCAAATTCTTCAAAAATAGAACGCATAATAGGTTCCATAGTTGCTAAAACATCTTCTTGCTCAACAAAACTCATTTCAACATCTAATTGATAAAATTCACCAGGAAGACGGTCGGCCCTTGGATCTTCATCTCTAAAACATGGAGCAATCTGAAAATAACGATCAAAACCTGACATCATCAACAACTGTTTATATTGCTGTGGCGCTTGCGGTAACGCATAAAATTTTCCCTGATGAACACGACTTGGAACCAAAAAATCACGTGCGCCTTCCGGCGATGAAGCTGTCAAAAGTGGCGTCGTAAATTCCGTAAAACCATTATTTTGCATAGCTCGTCTCATAGCCGCAATAATTTCAGTCCGACGCATGATATTTTTGTGCATAGTCTCCCGACGCAAATCAAGAAAACGATATTTTAATCGAATATCTTCTGGATAATCAGGCTCACCAAAAACCGGTAAAGGAAGCTCATCAGATTTTGAAAGAATTTCTACCTCTTGTGCAAAAATTTCAATCTCACCTGTTGGAAGCGTTGCATTAATAACCTCATCAGAACGAGCACATACCTCCCCATCCACACGAATAACCCATTCAGAACGCACTTTTTCAATAACTTTAAAAGCTGGTGAAGCAGGGTCAGCAACAATTTGTGTGATTCCAAAATGATCACGTAAATCCACAAAAAGAATCCCTCCATGATCACGAACACGATGAACCCACCCCGAAAGACGAACTTGTGTTCCTACATCACATCTACGAAGAGCCGCACAATGATGACTGCGATAACGGTGCATGTTTTTTGCCTTTGATTATAATATTCACATGCGCTACAAACGCTTTTTAATAACCATTTGTCAAGATATGAGAATAAAAACTCAAAAATAAAGTCAATAAAGCACAAATTTAATTTATCGAATTATAATAAAATGATGAATCTTATTACACAAACAACAGATCTTGAAATTGCACTTAACGCTCTACGTACCTCTGATTTTGTAACAGTCGATACTGAGTTTATCCGCGAAACAACTTTTTGGCCTCAACTGTGTTTAATCCAGCTTGCATCACCAGATGTCACAGTTTTGATTGATCCCCTAGCACCAGATATTGATTTACAACCTTTTTTTGACCTTATGATCGATAAAAAAGTTGTAAAAGTTTTTCATGCTGCGCGCCAAGATATTGAAACAATTTATCATCTTGGAGGTGTTATTCCTTCCCCTCTCTTTGATACGCAAATAGCAGGATCAATTTGTGGATTTGGTGATTCTATCTCCTATGATCAAATTGTACAACGCTGTACAGGGCATCATCTTGATAAATCCTCCCGCTTTACAGACTGGAGTTACCGCCCTTTGTCTGAAAAACAACTGCTCTATGCACTTTCCGATGTAACTTACTTAAGAGATGTTTACTTGTTATTGAAAAAAAGGTTAGAGAAAAATCAACGAGCTCACTGGATGGATGATGAAATAACAATCCTTTTAAATCCTAAAACCTATGATATGCCAGAAGATGAAGCATGGAAAAAAGTGAAAGGAAAAATTAAAAAGCCACGTGAACTTGCTGTATTACAAAAGATAGCAGCTTGGCGGGAACGTGAAGCACGAAAATACAATATGCCACGTCGTCATATCATAAAAGATGAATGTCTTATAGAAATAGCAACCCAACAACCAAAAGATGAATCTGCATTAAAACGGTTGCGCAGTCTTAATAAGAATTGGGATAAACTCTCAATTGCTCAATCATTAATCAAAGCTGTCCACGAAGGCTTAGAAGTGGATCTTTCTACTTTACCCCCCATTCCTAAACATAATCCACTCAATGATACGACAGCCGCTGTTATCAATCTGCTCAAAGTGTTATTAAAAATTGTTGCAAATGAAAACAGCATTGCCCCTAAAATTATTGCAACATCTAATGATTTAGAAAAAATTGCCAATGGAGGAATAAAGAAAAATATTCCCGCTATGAATGGCTGGCGCTATGAAATATTTGGTAAAAAAGCCGAACAACTGCTAAAGGGCCAGATAGGGTTTTACTTTAACGATGGAAAAATAAGCACAAAACAGCTTTAATTTACATTTTCATTTTGAAAAATCCATTACGCTACTCATTATCTACATCAATTGGTATGCCCTATAGGCCAACGCAAACAGGATAAATAAAGCCTACTTCTGACAAAGTTAAAAAATTAAATAGTAAACTCTTATTAAAATGATAGCTAAATCTTTATCAGGTCAATTAAATAGAAATCCCATTAAAAATAATCTAAAAAAACAGACAGTTCCTTATTTAAAAGTTTTGAAAAAAAAAGTTCTGATAATAAAAGCGCATTCATTACAAAAATAGCAGCCTAGAAATAGGAACAAACAAAGATATAATGCCTCACGTCACCATATCGTATTAAAAACTACCAAGATTGCAATCTAACAATCAAAAACGAGCCAGCATAACAACTAAAATACCTAACAAAAGCAATATATTGATTTCTAACGATAATCTAGCGTTATTTATATTGAATTAGACCTCCGAATATCGTAAGATTCTCTCATTCCATCTCAATAAGACTCATAAAGTTTCACATAAGAAATTATATGATAAAGCGCTGTTTTTTATAAATTAAACACCTTTCAAAGGATTCGAAAATCATGGTTAATAAATAGTTGTGATTTATTTCTATTTTTTATAGTGAAAGGATTTTATAATGACTGAAATGATATTCTTTTGACAGACCGTGAAAGTGCAAAACTGTTTCATATGAGTATTTCAACATTCCAGCGTCATGTAACCAATGGATCTCTCCCAAAATCTTTAAAACTTGTTTTTTATCGCGTTGGTTACAATCGTAATCTTATTAAGATAATCGAGCAAGCTAAACAGAAACGTTATAACGACGCAGCATAAAAAGAAAACCTTTTCACGTAAAAATGGACAAAACTTTTCATTTTCACATGAAGCTTATGAAGTGAAAAATCCATCCTGTGATGCAAGTAACAGAATAAAAAATTATGTTTTCTTTTATGAATGCTCAGGCATTACAAATGCTTTGCGTGGTGTCTAGCATGGGCGTTATGGAACAAGTCCTATTGTCCAGCTCATGATGATAGGCTACCTAGTTTATCCCTCGTCAATGGCCCTATTATTAAGACATAAAACACGAATAAATTAGGAAAAAAATCAAAAAATTTCAAAAGCGAGAGGTTGTTTTATTATTTTTGATAACTTCTGTAATCGTCCAAGAGGACGTTCTCCTAATAACCCAGCGTAATTCTTTGGGATCTGCAGGATAATATGATCTGCTTTTTTATGCCACAATAAATGAGGTAAAATTCCTGCAACAGAAGCACTAAAAAGATGAGCAATACGCATAGTTTCGCCAAGAATACGTGCTTTTTCAATTATATTTTGAGTTGCTAATTGAAAAATGGGAAGAGATTCTTTATCAACCAATAAACTCGTATTGCGAAAAAAAACAGCAAGTGCCGCATAAAGGCGCCCTTCATGAGAAATTCCTGGATAAGATCCTAAAGCTATTTGATTTGCTGCTTCATTGCCTCGATAATCTGGATGTATACGCCAACCAATATCCGCAAGAAGACAAGCGGCTTGACGATAACGGCATTCATTTTCGGTTTCTGAAATTCCAAAAACTTCAAAAGCATTCGTCGTAAAATCAATGAGTTCTTCTGCTTGTTTTGGTGAACGTGCCCGTAAAATAGCCATTTCTGTGCATGCTGCAATGAGAGGATCTGAAAGTCGAATCGCCTGCGGCAATCGTGAATAAAGAAAACCTTCACGAACGCCAGCACCAGAAAAGATTATCTTTTCAAACTCCATACACTGAATGAGTTCAATAAGAACTATTGCCCCATAAGATAAAAGTTTTCGACGGTTCTGAGAAACCGCTGCAATCCCTCTCATATTATCAATATTGCCACGTGCTACAAGACGTAAAAAGTTCTCCATTTCAACAGCATCAACTTCATAGCCATGCATAACAGGGAGCCGATAGTGTTTCATTGCCATATGGAGTTTTGCCAAATTACGCCATGTCCCCCCTACTGCATAAAAATAACGTGCTATACCTTTACGAGCACGAACAACAGACGATTTATAAAATTGCTCATGTACAATTTTTGTAGCTACAGCACTATCATTATTTGACATATACTGTAGCCTTAAACCACCCAATGGGAGCGTTATCCCTTCACCAACATCAGAATGATCAATATCAATCAGCTCAAGACTTCCACCACCAAGATCCCCAGAAATACCTTTTGGTTGATAAAAAGTAGACACAACTCCATATGCTGAATACATAGCTTCTTCACTTCCTGAAAGAAGATATATTTTATTTTGCAAAATATCTTCAGCATGCTGAATAAATGCTACGCCATTCTGTGCATCTCGTGCTGCTGCTGTTGCTAAAGTATAGACCTCATCTGCCCCAATCTGTCGACAAAGCGTACGAAACCGTTTCAGTGTTTGCAACGCCATTTTCATCGATTTTTCTTCTAAAAATCCTGTTTTCGCCACACCATGACCGAGACCACAAAGAATCTTTTCATTAAATAAAACTGTTGGTGATCGAACAAGCCCCTCATAAATAACCAACCGAACAGAATTTGAGCCAATGTCAATAACAGCAACAGGCTTACGCCCTTTTAACCGACCTTGAGCATCTCTATATGTCATTGGATTTTAGTCTTTATGTATTTCGGCTTGTTGCCGATGCAACGCAACCAAGCGCGAAACAGAAGACTCAAAAGACTCATTTTCCCCCGCAAAACTTGTATTGGCCATAAAATACTCCTGCGCATTAAATAGACTTTCACCTATCTGCGGTGTAATACGTTTTGATGTTCCATCCTTAAGTATATCAAAGCTTTGTTGATTATCAATGATATTAGCTAACATAATCTGTAAAAGAATTTTTTGACGCACTATTTTATTAAAAACCGGAACCAATATTTCAATACGATAGTCCAAATTACGAGGCATCATATCAGCAGAGCCTAAGTAAACGAGTGCATTTTCATTAGGCAAATCTTGACCATTCCCAAAGCAAAAAATGCGACTATGTTCAAGAAAACGCCCGACAATTGATTTTACACGAATATTATCCGAAATTCCTAGAATACCAGGACGTAAACAACATATCCCCCGCACAACCAAATCAATTTGCACCCCTGCTTGACTGGCACGATATAAAGCATCAATAATTTCAGGATCAACCAATGCATTAACTTTCATCCAAATAGCAGCAAACCTTCCCTGTTGTGCATGAACAATTTCTCCCTCAATATGCTCTAAGATACGACCACGCAGTGTTAAGGGTGAAAAAGCAATCTTCATTGTTTCATTTGGACGCTCATATTGCGCAATATAATTGAATAATAACGCAACATCATGAGCGATATCATCATCCGTGGAAAAAAAAGAAAGATCGGTATAAGTTTTAGCATTAATGGGATGATAATTTCCTGTTCCAAGATGAACATAAGAGCGAAGACGTTTTCCCTCACGTCTCACAACTAATGACATCTTAGCATGCGTTTTTAATGCAATAAAACCAAAAATAACTTGAACCCCAGCACATTCAAGATCCCTAGCCCAACGAATATTTGCTTCCTCATCAAAACGTGCTTTAAGTTCTACCAAAGCAGTCACAGACTTTCCCTGTTCAGCCGCTTTAATCAAAGCGCCAACAATTGGACTATCATTTGATGTACGATAAAGTGTTTGTTTTATTTCTACAACATCAGGATCGCAAGCAGCTTGACGTAAAAATTGGACAACAACATCAAATGTCTCATAGGGGTGATGAATCACAATATCATTTTCACGAATAGCCGCAAAACAATCCCCTTTATGTTTACGAATACATTCTGGAACACGAGAAATATAAGGAATAAATTTAAGATCATCGCGGGGAATAGAAACAATTTCTGATACCGTATTAAGCGCTAAAAATCCGTCAAGGACATTAATACAATTATCAGGAACAGCGAGACTATTCGCTATAAATTGGCGTAAACTCTCTGGCATTTTTGCGTCAAACTCAACTCGAATAACCTGCCCACGGCGCCGCCTTTTAAGAGCAGTTTCAAAAAAATGAACAAGATCCTCAGCTTCTTCTTCTACTTCAATATCACTATCTCGGATTATTCTAAATGTACCAATTTCTTTAACCTCATAGTTAGGAAATACATATTTAATAAAAAGGCAAATAACATCTTCAGATGCAATAAAACGAAAATGATTGCCTTCTTGAGGAAGAAGAATAAAACGCCTTAAAAGCATTGAAATAGATAACAACACTGTGTGTGAATTCTGATCAGTTTCTCCAGACAATTGAAGCCCAATAGAAAGCCCTAAATTAGGAATAAATGGAAAAGGATGAGTAGAATCAACAGGTAAAGGTTTTAAAACAGGAAAAATTGTCTCAAGAAAATATTTTTCAAGCCATGATTTTTCAATTTCTGAAAGATCATCAGAACAAATAATTTCAATATCATTCTTTTTTAATTCATCACGTAAAACATTCAATTCTCGTAGTTGGTGAGCCTGCAGCTTTGAAATCTCAGCTAATACAATATCAAGTTGTTCCTGTGGAGTGTGCCCATCTGCACTGCACGCTGTAACGCGAGCACGAATTTGAGCTGCTAGTCCTGCAACACGAACCATAAAAAACTCATCAAGATTTGCAGCTGAAATAGAAAGAAATTGTAGACGTTCTAATAAAGGATGTTTCGAATTAGCCGCTTCCATCAAAACACGATTATTAAATTGTAGCCATGAAAACTCTCGATTAATAAATCGTACCGGATTTTTCATTGTTATATTCGATATAGAAATTTTATCTACCACCCTCTGTTCCATATATCCTAAATAATTTTCTTTTATATTTTCTAAAATCCTTGACGAAATATCTCACATAACATTTGATAATATGTTATCATCATAATAATATATCAATGCCTAACTTCCCTCATCATTTTTCCATTTAATATTTAAAAGTACTTGGAATTATTGCTATGCGCAAAGCACTAAAAGTAAGACAACTATTCTAATATAGCATAAAAGAAGAGAAATTTGTCTTAAAAAGCATCTTGCATTATTATACGCTTTATTACAAACTCACGCCTATAAAATAGAAGAGCCCAATCATAGCTGATGAGAAAATTTATTCTGGAGTTTGTATGCCATGGCTGATCACAATATTCCTCATTTCCAAAATGACCTTGGATATAAAACAATCGAAATTGGTGTGAAAGAATTTATGTGTGTAGGCGCTACACACCCATTCGATCATCCTCATATCTTTATCGATATGGGAGCAGCAGATGAGAAAATTTGCCCTTACTGCTCAACCCTTTATCGTTATGTTCCCTCGCTATCATACGATCAAACAAACCCAACAGGATGCTTATATCATCCAGAAAAGCTATTATAATTGCGTTTTTTGGCTTTCTTAATAACCCCTCTTTTAATTCTGCTTGTTTAATATGAAATCATTTGTGGAACAATCACCCATCATCGTTGGAGGAGGAATTGCTGGTTTAAGCACTGCTTTAGCACTCGCTCATAAAGGAATTGCAAGCACCATTATCGAAAAGTGTAAGCAACTTGAAACGATAGGCGCTGGTATTCAACTGACACCAAATGCAACATCTATTCTTGCTCGCTGGAAACTTCTTAACAAACTCACTGAAGTCGCGACAATCCCATATTTTCTTGAGTTAAAAGATGGATTATCTTTAAAAATACATCTACGGGCTCATCTTATTAATCTAACAGAAAAATATTGGAAAGCCCCTTATATGACGATTCACCGCGCGGCTTTACAAAAAATTTTATATAATGCAGTGATTGAAAATCCTTTGATCAAATACAAAGCAGGCGAAACGATTGTATCTTCTACCCAATCGGCAACCAACATTAAAATCACGACAATAAAAACAGATACGGCAACAGAACAGCTTTATTCAACGCCCCTCTTGATCGGATGTGATGGCGTTTGGTCAACATTACGGCAACAATCTCCTTTTCATGAAAAAGCAAATTTTAGTGGCTTTATTGCTTGGCGTGCAACAACAACATCTGATAATCTTCCTCAAAACTTTCGTTCTTCATTGCAAAATATGAAGACAATTACGGCTTGGATGGGATCAAAAAATCATCTTGTTGTCTACCCCATTCAATCGTCAGAAAAAATTTTTAATTTTGTCGCCATTACGCATGGAGAAAATTCAAAAGAAGGATGGGCCCATAAAGGAGATAAAGAAAAACTCAAATCTCTTTTTAAAGATTGGAATTCAAAAATCTTAGAAATCTTTGATCATATTGATGAATGGAGCTATTGGCCACTCTTTCAAATGAAACAAAATCGTTTTATCGGTTTAGAGAGACAAGTATTTGTTGGCGATTGCGCACATGCTGCCTTACCTTTTGCAGCACAAGGTGCCGCTATGGCAATCGAAGATGCCGCCACATTAGCAAAAGCACTTTCATTGAAAGATTTTTCATTAACGAAAGCACTTTCGCTTTACGAAACAATACGCACCCCCCGTATTGCAGCAGTAAAAAAACGCGCAGATTTCAATAGATTAGCCTATCACGCAACCGGTCCCATAGCAATTGCACGCAATCTCATGATGAAAATTCGTACACCAGAGAGCATTATGTCAGATCTCAATTGGCTTTACATGTATGATGCGATGAATTCTATAAAAAATAATGATAAAAACTTATAAAATTCTTCCGGCACTTTGAATATTACGAAAGAACGAGATTTTTTTAATTTTATGACACTAAAAAATATCATAATTTACTCAAATAAAAGCAATATTTTTCGAAATCTACAATCCGATTTTAAAAGCTCAATTTTTAGCTCTCCTAAAAGCAAAAACACCACTCAAAATCAGCTCCCATCTTTAATCTTTCTTTAACTCAATTCTACATCAACAACACCCTGAATTAATTTCATAGCATTTGCGACATGTGAATTTACCTTATATCGCTTAGGAAGCGCAATTTCGACTTCTCGCAATTCATCCTCTTGAATTAAAATAAGCCCAACCTCTCCATTCCCCCCAAGATTTAAATTTTGTTCAATTTGTGGAAGCATATCAACTGTTTTTATAAAGAGACGCATCATTTTATGCTGTTGTAATGATTCATTTTCCAAAGACTGAATTGTTTCAATTCGCAAACTAACTCCTTCAGAACGATTTTCTGCGCTCACCGTAATAATAAAAGATTTTCCGGGTTCTAGCATCTCTTCATAATCCGAGAGTGCCTCAGAAAAGAGAACTGCTTCATATTGTCCACTTGTATCAGAAAAATGAATAATTCCCATTTTTTTACCAGATTTTGTTTTGCGCACGCTTTTTCCCACAACAGTTCCAGCAAGCCGTGCAGCTGTTGCTCCCCCTTTAACGGCATTGGCAAAATTACCCCAAGTCTGAATGCGTTTTTTGTCCAGAATAGCTTGATACTCCTCCAAAGGATGCGCAGAAAAGTAAAAACCTATAGCTTGAAATTCTCGATAAAGTTTCTCAGCCGGCAACCAAGGGGTTGTTTGCGATAAAATCAATGGTTCTTTTAATCCGCCTGCCATTCCAAATATATCAACCTGCCCGCTAGAATTGTCATCGAGAATACGAAGTGCACGCGCATGAAGGGTTCCAAGATTGGCTAATAAAACCTCACGTGCAATGTTAAAACAATCAAAAGCACCAGCACAAACTAAACTTTCCATCGCACGCTTATTAACAATACGAGGATCAACGCGCGCACAAAAATCTTCCAAATCCTTAAAAATCTTATTCCCACGACAAGAAACAATATGATCTACAACAGTTTCTCCCACACCTTTAATGGCAGCAAGAGAATAATAAATACTGTTATCACCAACCTCAAAAACACGATGAGATGTTTGTATAGAAGGTGCAATAACTTCAATACCCAACCTTAATGCTTCGCGTCGAAAATCATTGAGCTTATCTGTATTCGTCATATCATATGTCATTGAAGCAGCTAAAAACTCAACGGGATAGTTTGCTTTCATATAAGCTGTTTGGTAAGAAACAATTGCATAAGCAGCAGCGTGCGATTTATTAAAACCATAATCGGCAAATTTTGCTAAAAGATCAAAGATAATATCAGCTTGATCTTTATCCACACCACCTGCAACAGCTCCATTGATAAAACGCGTACGCTGTTTTTGCATTTCAGCATGAATTTTTTTCCCCATAGCACGACGTAGTAAATCAGCTTCTCCAAGCGAATAGCCAGCAAGAACCTGAGCAATCTGCATCACCTGTTCTTGATAGACAATAACACCTTGTGTTTCTTTAATCAGATGATCTATCTTAGGATGAATAGAAGAAATTTCCTCTTCCCCATGTTTGCGTGCATTATAGGTTGGAATATTCTCCATTGGACCTGGACGATAAAGTGCAACCAGCGCAATAATATCTTCAATACGGTCTGGCTTCATTCCAATCAACGCCTTGCGCATACCAGAACTTTCCACCTGAAACACGCCAACCGTTTCACCACGTGCCATCATAGCATAGGTTGCTTCATCATTCAGAGGAATATTTGATAAATCTATTTTAGTCCCCTTTCTGGCAACAAAATCGACTGCCATTTTCAAAACAGTAAGCGTTTTTAATCCAAGAAAATCAAATTTTACCAGCCCCGCCTGTTCCACATATTTCATGTTAAATTGTGTAACAGGCATATCAGAACGAGGATCACGATACATCGGGACAAGCTCCCAAAGTGGACGATCTCCGATAACAATCCCAGCAGCATGAGTTGAAGCATGACGATAAAGTCCCTCCAACTGAAGTGCTATATCTAATGTGCGGACAACAACGGGATCTTTTTTCTTTTCCTCTTCAAATTTAGGTTCATCCTTAATAGCATCAGCTAATTCTACCTGACTTCCTGGCGTGGCAGGAATTAATTTTGTAAGATAATCCACCTGACGATAAGGAACTTCTAAAACACGCCCCACATCACGCAAAACTGCACGTGCCTGTAACTTACCAAAGGTAATAATTTGAGCAACTTGATCACGTCCATATTTTTTTTGAACATATTGAATAACTTCTTCGCGCCGCTCTTGACAAAAGTCGATATCAAAATCTGGCATCGAAACACGATCTGGGTTGAGAAAACGTTCAAAGAGAAGAGAAAACCGCAAGGGATCCACATCAGTAATTGTCAATGCATAAGCAACAAGTGAACCAGCACCAGAACCCCGTCCTGGTCCAACGGGAATGTCATGAACCTTTGCCCATTTTATGAAATCTGAAACGATAAGAAAATATCCAGAAAATTGCATACGCGTAATAACTGAAATTTCATAATCAAGCCGCTGTTCATAATCTGCAATCGTATACCCTTCAGCCAACCCTATTGTTTCAAGCCGCATCTTCAAACCAGCTTTAGCCTGATTTAACAACTCACTATCTTCTATTTCTAAAGTAGTTTCTGAATTAACAGATTGTTCTATAAAACGAGGCAATATCGGTTTTCGAAGAGGCGAGGCAATATGACAACGCAATGCAATTTCAACACTATTTTCCAAAGCTTCTGGAAGATCAGAAAACAGTGTAACCATTTCATCTTGTGACTTCAAATAATGATCTGGCGTCACACGTTTGCGATCTGGATTAGAGACAATTTGTCCTTCTGAAACAGCCATCAGCGCATCATGCGCTTCATACCCTTCTCTTTTCAGAAAAAAGGCTTCATTCGTTGCAACAAGAGGAATTTCATGCGCATAAGCCAATTCAATAAGATCAGCTTCTACACTCCGGTCATAAGAACTATGCCGTTGTAACTCCACATAAAGACGATCCGCAAAAGATTTTTTCAAATAAATTAAGCGCTCAACAGCGTGTTCTTTTTTCTCTTCCGCCAAAGAAAGATTAATAGGTCCTCCCTTTCCACCCGTTAAAGCGATTATTCCTTCACTGTGTTCTGACAACCAATCAGCTTTAATATGAGGAGGATCAGTATCACACTTATCAAGATAAGCACGGCTCACAAGACGAACCAAATGAGCATAACCGGTTTCGCTAGCTGCCAAAAGAACAATAGAGCAAAAATCAGAAGGATTACGCCATTTAGCCAAACGTGAATGATCATTTTCATCACAAAAATCAACAGTAAGCTGACAACCAATAATAGGTTGGACCCCATGAGAAAGACAATGCTGTGAAAATTCCAAAGCACCAAATAAATTATTGGTATCGGTAATAGCAACCGCTGGTGCATGATCTGAAATCGTCTGTTGAATAATTTGGGGGATTTTTAAAGCCCCTTCGAGCAAGGAATAAGCTGAATGCACTCTCAAATGAATAAAGCGAGGAAGAGAATTTTTGTTCTCTTGCATTTGCATTTTATTTTTTACCACTCTCACAATTTCCCACTACAAAATAAATGCTAAACAGCAGCCCTTATAAAAGAAAAAACTTCTGTTTATCATCAAACTTTAAAGCTATAAATTCATCATCCTACATAGGAGCAATATCCCAATTTTATTAATATTTATAAGAGAGTTCTATCAAGAAAATGCTTCTATTCACAGCAAATAAACACCTAAAATAAAAAGAAAAACAATATACCTCATCTAAGCACTTTAATTTTTGACCATTTAATTGTATTTTTCTTTAAATATTAATTTCTCTTCCTAAAGTTCAATGTGTAAATAAAGCAACCTCCTCTTTATGACTTTATCCCCAAAAAGCTCTTCTAAAGGTCTAGAAAAAACAAAAAGGGCAGGTTAAATTTGCTCATGCCTCCAAGTCTTCTTACCCCACTTTTTAATTCTATCCGAACTCTTTCTGGTATTACACCTAAAGTCTATGGTTTATTGACCAAACTCTTAGATGTTAATCCCACACAACGCGAAGCAACCCTTATTGACCTTCTTCAATTAATGCCCCATTCCGTTATAGACCGCAGAATGCGTCCCAACATTACTTGTGCAAAAGAAGGAGATACTGTTACGCTCGAAATTATCATCGATCAGCATCAACCACCACCCCGTGGTCACAACCGAATTCCCTATCGTGTTATTGCCCATGATCAGACAGGAAAAATAAATTTAGTCTTTTTTCATGCTCAACCTCTTTGGCTAAAAAAACAACTCCCCGAAGGAAAAAAAGTCATTATATCAGGAAAAGTTGAATGGTTTAATGGACAGCTTTCAATGGCGCATCCAGACTATATTGCCCCAAGCGAACAATCAAATCAGATACCTCTCATCGAACCTGTCTATCCCTCTACTGCAGGACTAACTGTAAAGACACTAAGACGCGCCATACAAAACGCTCTTGATTTTATTCCTCTTCTACCAGAATGGATAGATGAAAATGTAAAAAAGCAGCAAAATTTTCCTTCTTTTTCTGTTGCTTTACGCCGTATCCATGCGCCCATTAACCCCAATGATCTATCCTTAGAAAGTACAGCACGCAAACGTCTTGCCTATGATGAATTGCTCGCTTGTCAATTGGCACTAGGACTCGTGCGTTTGAAAACTAAATCTCTTGTTGGCACTTCTCGACCATCAACAGGAATTTATACTAAAAAATTGCTCAATATCCTCCCCTTTCAACTCACAACCGGACAAAAAAAAGCAGTAGAAGATATCGCAAATGATCTTGCTTCACCAGAACCGATGCTAAGACTACTTCAAGGTGATGTAGGCGCAGGAAAAACTGTTGTTGCATTGATGGCAATGGCACAAATTGCTGAAAATTCAGGACAATCAGCTTTAATGGCACCAACTGAAGTGCTTGCTAGGCAACATTTTGCCACCATCGCTCCTCTTGCCAAAAAGGTCGGATTACAAACAACGCTTTTAACAGGACGAGAAAAAGGGAAATTGCGGACAAATATCGTGAATGATATTCTGTCAGGTCAAGTTTCTATTGTCATCGGAACCCATGCTCTCATACAAAACAGTGTTACTTATAATAATCTCGCTTTAACCATTATCGATGAACAACACCGTTTTGGTGTCCATCAACGTATCGCTCTTACAGAAAAAGGTAATAAAGCTGATATGCTGGTTATGACCGCCACGCCCATTCCGCGCACACTTGTCTTAACAGCTTTTGGTGATATGGATGTATCTAAAATTACCGAAAAACCAATGGGACGACAACCCATTACAACAGCAACGCTTTCTTTGAAACGTCTTCATGAGCTTATAGAGAGAATCGCAATTGCATTAGAAAAAGGAGAGAAGCTCTATTGGATTTGTCCTTTAGTGGAGGAATCGACAGCTCTTGATCTCACTTCAATTGAAAACCGCTTTGCATTTCTCCATGAGTGCTTTGGAGCACACGTTGGTATGATCCATGGAAAAATGTCTACAGCAGAAAAAGAAGCCGCTATGGCATCTTTTAAATGTGGAAATACACGTATTTTAGTTGCAACCACAGTCATTGAAGTGGGAGTAGATATTCCAGATGCTTCGATCATTATCATCGAACACGCGGAACATTTTGGCCTTTCACAATTGCACCAATTACGTGGACGTGTAGGACGAGGCGATAAAAAATCTTCCTGCATTTTGCTCTATAAAGATCCACTGACTAAAACAGCAGCAACACGCCTTAATATTATCCGCAATACAGAAGATGGTTTTGAAATTGCTGAAGAAGATTGGCGCCTACGAGGCGAAGGAGAACTTTTAGGTACAAAACAATCCGGAGTCCCTGAATTTCATATAGCAAACCTTGCAGTTCATAGCGATCTTTTGTCAATGGCAAGAAAAGATGCTCGTTTATTTTTACAACGCGATCCTCATCTTTCTTCTGAGCAAGGACAAGCTTTACGGTTGCTCCTTTATCTTTTCGGACACAACGATGCTGCACGCCTCTTACGAGCAGGATAACAAAAACCCTCTAATAAAAAACTTAAATACCTCTCTGTTCAAATATGATTTTCTCTTAGAATTACCCATAAATGATCTACGCAGTCTCTTACCATCTTTATGCTTCATGAACGAATAACAAATCAACTGCATTAAAACAGTAGAAGCAATATTGCGTCTTTTTTTACCATTATATTCACATAACTGATCTATTTTTTGATAGGTAAGAAAATATTTTTCGTTTTATCGTAAAGGATTTAGGAATAAAAAACCTTTCTTCAGTATTCTCGTTCAACAGAGAAAAATGAAAAAATAAGTTTCATTATAAATCAATTTCTTACACTTGATTATTCTCCAAAAGATTCAGAAATATACTTTTATTCAACCGTGACTGATTTTGCTAAATTACGGGGTTGATCAACATCTGTTCCTAATAAAACAGCCGTATGATAAGCGATTAACTGAACAGGGAGTGCATAAATAATAGGAGAAATAAATTCTGGAACATCTGGCAAAGTGATCGTTGATAAAGTCTTAAGACAAGCTACTTCTGCTCCCTTTTTATCGGTTATTAAAATAATACGACCATTACGCGCTACCACTTCTTGCATATTAGAAAAAGTTTTTTCAAACCACCGATCATAAGGTGCAACAACAATAACGGGTATTGTCTCATCCACCAGAGCAATTGGTCCATGCTTTAATTCACCTGCCGCATAACCTTCAGCATGAATATAAGAAAGCTCTTTCAGTTTAAGAGCTCCCTCCAAAGCAATCGGATAAGAAGTTCCACGTCCCAGATAAAGAACACTTTTTGCATTCACCAAATCACGACAAATACATTCAATTTTTCTCTCTAATTTTAAGACCTCATTTAAAATACGTGGAACTTCTGCCAACTGTTGAACCAGTTGCTTTTCTATTTGAGCCGAGAGATAGCCACGTTGTTTAGCCGCACTAAGAGCGAGTGAAGCAAGCGTTGCCAATTGACAGGTAAAAGCTTTTGTTGAAGCAACACCTATTTCCGGTCCGGCAAGTGTTGGGAGAATAAAATCAGCCTCCCTTGCCATTGTTGATTGCTCTACATTCACAATTGTTGCTGTTTTTACACCCCGCTCACGACAATAACGCAAAGAAGCCAATGTATCAGCTGTCTCACCAGATTGAGAAACAAACAGCGATAACACATCAGACGTTATAGGAGGTTCACGATAACGAAACTCGGAAGCAACATCATTATCAACACTTAAAGCGGCAAATTTCTCAAACCAATAGCGCGCAACTAAGGTTGAATAATATGCCGTTCCACAACTCGCAAAAAGAAGCCGATGAATATTTTTCCAATCAATCAAATTCTCAAGCGGTCGAACCGCATAATTTCCAAGATCAAGATAATGCGCCAAATTATGAGAAATCACTTCAGGTTGTTCAAACATTTCCTTGTGCATAAAATGACGATGATTACCCTTAGAAATCAATAAAGCCCCTTCAAGTAATGTCGTCACAGGACGTTTTACCGGTTGATTATTAGCATCATAAATTGTAACACCTTCCCGTGTGAGAACAGCCCAATCCCCATCTTCCATATAGCTAATATAATCAACGAATGGTGCCAAAGCTATGGCATCTGACCCCACAAAAAATTCATCTTTTCCATAACCAATTGCCAGAGGTGGACCAGAACAAGCCGCAATCATAAGGTTATCTTCACCTTCGAAAATAAGAGCAATAGCAAAAGCCCCCTGCAGCCTTTTCCAGCTGGTACGTATGGCTTCTTGCGGAGAAAGACCATCTTTTAATGCACGCGTTATTAAATGTGCAATAACTTCCGTATCCGTCTCTGTTTCAAAGATACAACCATCCTCTATGAGTTCCTTTTGCAGTTCTACAAAATTTTCAATAATACCATTATGAACAATCGCAAGCTTTTCAGTCACATGGGGATGCGCATTGCGTTCAACAGCAATTCCATGCGTAGCCCAACGGGTATGACCAATCCCTAAACTTCCCTCCAGAGGTGTTTTTTTTAATTTTTCTTCTAAATGAACAAGCTTCCCCTCAGCACGTACACGATAAAGATGCCCATTATGGACCGTTGCCACCCCAGATGAATCATACCCTCTATATTCAAGACGTTTTAACCCCTCAACCAAAGAGGACGTAACACACCTCTTTCCAAGAACTCCAATAATTCCACACATTAAAAAGCTCCAACCCACATCTTAAGATTCAAATTTTACAAAACAATCCAACAGCCTTTATTTAAAACTATAAATAATAAAAATAATTCAAACATGGAATACGGCAATCTTTAAGAATAAATCTTCCATCCATCGTTAGATTAACACGAAACAAAAGAATAAGCTGAAAATAATCATTTTTTCTGTTTGTTTTCTAACAAACGCTCTCGAAATTTTGTCGCATAGCCCTCTTTTATAACCTGTCGTGCACGCCCAAAAGCCATACTGTTCATAGGAATATTTTCAGTAATAACACTTCCTGAAGCAACATAAGAGCCATCCCCTATTACCAATGGGGAAACAAGTGCCGTATTAGACCCAACAAAAGCATGATCACCAATCATGGTTTTATATTTGTTAAATCCATCATAATTGCAAGTAATCGTACCGGCTCCAATATTGGTATGTGCACCAATTTCGGCATCACCAATATAACTTAAATGATTGATTTTAGAAGATTCTCCTACCTTAGCTTGTTTGACTTCACAAAAATTTCCAATCTTTACGGACTTTGCCAACTCTGTTCCAGGACGCAAACGTGCATAGGGACCAATCTGTGCATCTCTACCAACCACAGCACCTTCGAGATAACTAAATGCATGAATAACCGCACCAGATTGTACTTTTACGTTTAACCCAAAATAAACATTTGGTTCTATCACCACCCCTGGTGCAATTTCTGTATCATAAGAAAAATAGAGTGTTTCTGGCTTTAAGAGTGTAACACCCGATAACATTAAATCGCGCGCTTTACGTTTTTGCCACAAAGAATCAGCCTCAGAAAGCTCAAGACCGTTGTTAATTCCTACAATATCTTCAAAAGGAACTTCAACAACACGCACATCTAATCCTTCGCGTGTTGCAAGAGAAGCAATATCTGTTAAGTAATATTCTTTTTTCACATTATTATTACCAACTTTCTCTAAAAGAGAAAGTGCATGTTTTCCACGCATAGCGAGTATTCCACCGTTACAAAAAGAAATCTTTTTTTCTTCATCGCTAGCGTCTTTTTCTTCTACAATTGCAATCAATTGACCATTTTTCTCGAGAAGACGCCCATAACCTGTTGGATGTTTGGTATGAAAACCTGCAAAAACAACATCTGCTCCATCAGCAAGCTGTGCACGCATTTGGTGCAATGAATCTTGCTGAATGAGAGGAGTATCCCCAAAAACAATGAGCACATCATCCACCTCCTTTTGCAAAGCTAAACGAGCAGACAAAACAGCATGAGCAGTTCCTAAACGCTCTTTTTGTTCAAAAATCATTACATCTTTTACAAATGACTGAACAACGTGCGTAACCTCCTTAGCACCATATCCCACAACAACCGCTAATTGTGAAGAGCCTGCCAATTCTATTTTTTTTAGAACATGGCATATAAGAGGCAATCCAGCAATTTTATGAAGTACCTTAGGCAGAGACGATTTCATGCGCGTCCCCTCACCTGCGGCAAGAACAATAGAAAGACAACTTCTAACCATAAAAACACATAAGACTAACGAGAAAATCCAAAAAAAATCATAATATTGTGCCAACGAATATCTTCAATATAACTCAACGAAGGATAATGTTCTAAAAGCCAAAATGAAAGATCCTGCATAGAACCTGTTAAAAACAAAATCCCTGTAAGAATAAGAAAAACACCAATGATTTTTTCAACTTTTCCTAAATGAATACGAAAAGCTCCTAAAAATCGCATAAAACTGCTCGAAAATAAAGCTGCTAACATAAAAGGAATAGCAAGACCTAATGCATAAACCGCTAAGAGAACAGCTCCCTCTCCCACAGTTTCTTTTGTTCCAGCAAGCGTTATAATAGGACCTAAAATAGGGCCAATACACGGTGTCCAACCAAAGGCAAAAGCTAAACCGATAATATACGCGCCTAAAGGACCAGCAGGTGTTTTTTGGGTCTGAAAACGCGCCTCACGAAATAAAAAAGCGATCTTGAAAATCCCCAAAAAATTTAAACCAAAAATAATAATGACAATTCCAGCAGCAAGGGCAAACCAATCACGATAATAACCGATGAATTTCCCAATTGTACTAGCACTGGCACCTAAAGCAACAAAAACAGTCGTAAACCCAAGAACAAAAGCAATAACAGAAGATAATAAAGCCCACCGGATAAAGACTTTCTCATCAGGCTTTTCTGAACGAAAATCATCAATACCAACCCCTGCCATATAGCACAAATAAGGAGGAACTAACGGCAAAACGCATGGTGACAAAAAAGAGAGTGCCCCAGCAAAAAACACACCAACTGTTGAAATTTCAATCAAAATTCATACCCCGTCTTTCATCATAGTTTACCCCCCCATGAACAACAATCAATCCACATCTTCATCAACTCGCTGCATATTTTCTTCATTCGCTATCACACTTATATCTTCATCATGACCAGAAACGACTGAAAAAACTTTTTGATAGATTTTATCTTTATTTTTAGCAATTGCAATATACTCTCCCTCCGCTAACACGAGTGAAACATACGCACCTACTGTTTCATAAACGATATCACCAGAATCATTGGCAAGAGACCAACTTGTATCTGCAAGCGCTTCTCCTCTTTCTTGTCGCACCAGCTTTAAGACAATCTGAGCGGCCTGATGTTCAAGAGTAACTTCTGTTATTTTACCCGCATCCACTTGAATATCCGAACGAGCCGTCGCATTAATAGAACCATAATGGGAAGCAACATGGTAGCGGCCAGCTTTTAAACGCACAACTGATTGGGGTTTAACATTTGATATAATTACTCCCGTATCATCATTTTCTTTTTCATCCTCATAAATGGTAAAACGGAGTTCCTTTTCATTCATTACGCCATTGAGCAGTGTTGCATTTAAAATGACACCACCAGCCTCAAGATTAAAGTTTTTTACAAGACTCTGCCCATTTTCTAAACGAATATGGCGCACAGCACTCATATGACCAAATGAGACATGAACAAGATAATTTCCTGGTTCGAGATCAAAACGTGCACTTCCCCCCTTATAGGTTGCCACTAATGGTAACTTATTATCAATCCCTAGAATAGGAGCATAAACCCGCCAGACAAGCCCTTTTTCAATATCCGGATGACTATTTGTTAATCGAGCATTCAAAATGAGTTGTGTTTGAGATGCTAAGTTTTCGTTCTCCTGCTTTTGAGTCTTTACAATAAAACTCCTTGATTGTCTCTGCTGCTGATCTTGCCCTTCTCCTGCTTCAGAAAAAGCACAGTGGCTCCAAGTCAATAAAGAAAGCGCCACGCACAACCATACACATCGGTGCACTATTTTTATAAGAATACCCATTTTTGCATTGTTGATCAACATGATCTTTTTTTCAAGAAACAATATCACACAGCCATCATTTTAAATTGAGAAACTTACACCACAACCACATGATGAAACAGCATTGGGATTGTGGATTTGAAAAGACTGCCCCATAAGATCATCAACAAAATCAATCTCAGCTCCTTCCATAAAAGGAAGTGATAGTAAATCAATAAACACAACTGCCCCGTCTTTTTTGAGAACGAGGTCATCTTCACACATTTCAGAAACCAAGTCATATTTATAAGAAAAACCAGAACACCCACCACCTTCAACAGAAATACGTAATGCTATTTTATCGGGTTCACGCAAAAGTATCTGTGCAATTTTTTTGGCAGCAATATCTGAAATTTTCACATTCATTTTATATATCCTTGCATTAAACCATCAAGAAAGAGTATCCTACACTCAAAGAGCAGTTTATTTCTCATAAACCACTCTCAATTTTAAGATGATAATAGACAGCTTGCAATGGATATAGGCAATATCAACTTCAATTACCAATCTCGAGCAGTATACAGTGCTCATCCACAAACAAGCCGTGGTCGATTATACCATGAAACGATGAGCACCACACGCTCACCTTTTCAACGAGATAGAGATCGTATTATCCATTCTAATGCATTTCGACGTCTTAAACATAAAACGCAAGTGTTTATTGCTGATGAAAGCGATCATTACCGTACTCGCCTAACCCATTCCATAGAGGTTTCTCAAATTGCAAGAACATTAGCCCGTGCCCTGTGTCTTGATGAAGACCTTGCCGAAGCCATTGCCCTTGTTCACGACTTTGGACACACACCCTTTGGCCATGCAGGAGAAGATGCTCTTAATGAAGCCATGGTACTTTATGGCGGCTTTGATCATAATGCACAAGCATTACGCATTGTAACAAAACTAGAACAGCGCTATGCAAATTTTGATGGACTTAACCTTACATGGGAAACCCTCGAAGGACTTGTAAAGCATAATGGTCCCCTTTTAGGTCCTCACGCAAAGAATAAGGAGGTTCCTATCGATATTTTACAATACAATGCAAAGCAAGACCTTGCACTCGATTGTTTTGCAGGGCTAGAAGCGCAATGTGCTGCTATTGCAGATGATATCGCATACAATGCGCATGATATTGATGATGGTCTACGTTCGCAATTTTTAACACTCGATCAATTTGAACATGTTCCACTAACAGCAGCAATATTAAAAGATATAACAGATGAGCATCCCCACCTCGACCAAGCGCGTCGCGGTTACACACTTGTACGAAGACAAATAACAACCATGGTTGAAGATGTTATCAAACAATCACAAGAAAATTTAGCACGCATCAAACCAACAAGCATAAACGATATTCACCAAGCAAAACAAACCATTGTCACCTTTTCACCGACAATGACCGTTTATGAAAAAGAACTAAAAAACTTTTTATTTAAAAATCTTTACTACCATGAACAAGTTCTTAGTCGTCGCAATGCAGCAAAATGCATTGTACAAAAATTATTCAATTGTTATTATGAAAATCCAAATACAATGCCTGAAAGTTGGCAGAGCAAAACAGTGCACTTAAAAAATCAAGAGTTAGCACGTTTGATTGCTGACTTTCTTTCAGGCATGACGGATCACTACGCTCTACGTGAATATCAGCGTTTATTTGACCATACAGATAATTTCGTTTAATGGCTTTTGGCATCATCATGGAAGCTAAATATGAATATCTTTAAAAACTTCGAAAAAAAAATTAAGAGATCAATTGAATTATCTGATATAAAAGGAAAAAATGGAGAAGATCTAGATTTATCAAAAATCACTGTTGATCCTCCGCGTGATTCCTCCCACGGTCATTTATCAACCAATGCTGCTATGGTGCTTGCAAAATCTATTGGAATCAATCCACGTGCACTTGCAGATAAAATCATAGAACTTCTTAAAAATGATTCCTCTATCGAAAATATAGATGTTGCCGGTCCTGGTTTTATAAACATAAAGCTTACAAAATTATTTTGGCAAGATGCTATAAAATCTATGCTTGAATTAGGCACTTCTTATGGTCGTATTCCAATGGGACAAGGAAAATGCGTCAATGTTGAATATGTCTCAGCAAATCCCACTGGACCAATGCATGTAGGACACTGCCGCGGAGCAGTTGTTGGGGATGTTCTCTCCAATTTGCTACAATTTACGGGCTATAACATTACAAAAGAGTATTATATCAATGATGCGGGTCAACAAATCGAAGTCCTCGCCCATTCGGTACTATTGCGCTATCGTGAAGCTCTTGGGCAAGAAATTAATGAAATTCCAGAAGGTCTCTATCCTGGAGAATACTTGATACCATTGGGTCAATCGCTTGCTCAAGAGTTTGGTGACCAACTCCTCACGATGGATAAAGATGAAGCCTTATCTCTTGTGAAAGAACGTGCAATTCATGCAATGATGTCCATGATTCGCGAAGATTTGGCTGCTCTTAATATTTATCATGATATCTTTTTCTCTGAGCGAATGCTTTATGCAGATAATGCACGCGCCATTCGTAACACCATCAACGACCTCACTTTAAATGGTTATATCTACAAAGGAAAACTCCCCCCTCCCAAAGGACAAAATACAGAAGACTGGGAACCAAGCGAACAAACTTTGTTCCGTTCAACAAATGTCGGTGATGACCAAGACCGTGTTTTAGTCAAATCTGACGGTTCTTACACTTATTTTGCTGCTGATGTTGCTTATTTTCGGGATAAATTTAATCGTCATTTTGATGAAATGATTTATATTCTAGGCGCAGACCATGCGGGCTATGTAAAGCGGCTAGAGGCAATGGCAAAAGCAATTTCTGGGGATAAAGCTAAATTAAGTGTCTTCTTGTGTCAATTGGTAAAACTTTTTCGCAACGGTCATCCTGTACGCATGTCAAAAAGAGCAGGATCTTTTGTCACTTTACGGGATGTTGTCGAAGAGGTTGGGCGTGATCCTGTGCGTTTTATGATGCTATACCGTAAGTGTGAAGCACCTCTTGATTTTGATTTTGCAAAAGTAACAGAACAATCAAAAGATAACCCCATCTTTTACGTACAATATGCAAGTGCACGTTGTCACTCAGTCTTTCGTCAAGCACAAGAAGCGCTTCATATTAAAAGCTTTTCAAATAATACATTGATTGCCCATCTTCATCGATTAACAGATGACCATGAAATATTGTTAATACGCAAACTTTCTGAATATCCACGTATCATTGAACAGGCCGTAATTCATAAAGAACCGCATCGATTAGCGTTTTACCTTTATGACCTTGCCTCCAGCTTTCACACCCATTGGAATAAAGGGAGTGAAAATCTCAATTTACGCTTTATTCAACCTGATGATAAAGAGTTATCCTTTGCAAGATTAGGATTGATACAAGCTGTTATCAATATTTTATCATCAGGGCTTACCATCATAGGAGTCGAAGCACCCATAGAAATGCGTTGAAAAAGTTCTATAAATACATACAATAGGTACTCTATTGATAAACTTTTTCATGTATCCTTGCATGAGAGGGGGAAAATTTATTATTTTAATATAACAAATCAAAATCAACCATTGATTGCACGTAAGTGCAAACCATCATGTGAGAAAAGCTATGAGCGATAACGATCGCAAAAATCTACACGAAACAAAACACGATCATGAACACCATGATCCTTTAGAAAGGCTTACGCGCATTTTTAATCCGCACAAACAAAGCGGAAACCAAAATGAGCAATCGTCTTTAAAAACAGAACGATCAACATCTCACCCCGAAACATCATCCCATGATGATGATTTTGATTTCTCCTTTCTAGAAGAGGAACTTGAAAAAAATTTAGCACATGACTTACCGTTTGATGATCAAAAAAAACAATGGGACTTGCATGCAACCAGCAACGCAACAGCCTCAGATATTGCACAATCTTCTTCTTTCAACCATTCAAAACAAAATAATTTATCTGAAGAGAAATATTCTTCACCTAGCAGTCATGATGAAGAACAAATTTTAGATGAGCTTTCTCCATTACCAATCCCAAAGAATCAATCACATCAACAGAAAAAAACAGCAACCAATGCTGATCCTTTTCTTGAAAAAAGTAATCTTATGTCACAATCAGAATCAGAAAATTTCTTTTTTGATAAATCTGAAAGGCACGAAAATAAGAGAGAGACGCCAGAAGATGTTGAACAAACCAATCGTTTTTCACAAATAAATTCACAACAACCTGAGACTACGAATATACAAAAAACTTATGAGGACAATCAAAACCTCTATGACACTCCTATAAACCATCCCTATAAAATTTCAGCTGATCAAGAAAATTGGATTAAAAAAGATTATCCTGATGTCTCCTCTTCTACAGAGGAAAATGAGTTTTTCTCATCTTCTAATCTTGTGTCAGAAAGACAAAACACTGCAAGAAATCAAACAACAAGTACCTTCTCCTCACCTTTAGATTCTCCACCAGTTGATAGACAATCTTATTTAAAGGGAGCTTCACAAGAAGATCATACAACCAATTATCCCCATTTTTTTGCAGCCCCCCCCTCACAACAAGAAACTTATGGCGAAAAAGTTCCGATATATGATGAGGCTCGAGCCCAATACATCAATAACGCCGAAGGTGCCTCTAACCCAAATAGAGAAATTTCATATAATGAAAATAATTTAGATGAGTTTCTTTCCTCATCCCCCTCTTTAAATACAAAACAAACGGATGGCTTTTTTGCCCATAACTATACGCACAGAGATACTCCCCCTCCCAATGTTGATACTTATAAATTTTCAGAGGAAATCGTAGAAAAAACTGGTCCTATTATGGTTCCAGAAGTCCCGTATGAAGCGCCAGAATATGATGTGCCAACTAATGGTGGTTTAGAAGAAGAATTTGCTGATGTACTCAATGTAGGGAATGTCCCAACGGATAATTTTTCTCAAAAAAAACAGAAAAACGAGGTTTTTAGTGAAGTTTTTCATCAGTCTATGCAAAATTCAAAAGAAGGTGTTTATATAAACTCTAAAGAACAAAATTCCGACTATTTTTCTTCTGCCAATATGGAATATAATTTTCCCTCTTTTAGCGAGAATTCATCATACACAAACTCAGATGAGGTTCCCACACCTCCATCAGCTCCTCCTCCCTTAAAAAGTTTTATTTTTGGTAAAACTTTCATTAAAGGTTTTTTTATACTTATTTTAATAGGACTTGGGTTTGCTGGTTATTCTCATTTTTTTATGCCATCACAAAAAAATGAAGAAACGGTCATTATCCACGCTGATAATACGCCTTTTAAATTCAAACCAGAAACAACTGAAACGAAAAATGATGTTGCACATAATTTAGATATTTATAAACAAACAACTGAACAAAATGAGAAACAAGAAAATACACAACAATTTCTTATTGATAACTCTGAACAACCTGAAAATTTAAAAGAATTAAACCCTGAAGAATCTTCAAGCGTTTCCTCATCGTCTTTAAATGAATCTGATGTTGAAGATGCAGTCACAGAAGCCATAAATCATACTATTCCAATGCGAGAAGTACAAACTGTTATTGTCAATCAAGATGGTACAGTTACACTAGCCCCCGCGCATCAAACAAACAGCAAAACTGCTGCTCAATCTGAAGAAAGCATTGATCAAACTTCTAATGAACTTCAAGATTCGTCCCTTGTTTCGTCGCATGATTCTGATATAAACGACCAAGAAAGAGATCATGATCTCAAAAATAATATTGATAAAATAATCGCAGAAAATAATTCTAGCTCAAATATTGAAGAAAAATTTATCCCTATCCCTTCCCATGCAGAAAGAAATACACAAGTTGAAACACCAGCCGCGTCTCGCCCCATATCACCAAACAGAGTCGCAGCACAAAATTCAGAAAGTTATTACGTACAACTTGCATCTCAACCAACGTATGAGCTCGCTAGAAATTCTTTAAAAAATATGAAATCTAAATTTGGATTCCTTATCGGTGCCCGTTCTTTAAATATTCAATCCGCTTTTATACCAGGAAAAGGTACTTATTACCGTGTTCGGATTCAAGCGCAAGACCGTAATGAAGCCATAATCCTTTGTGAATCCATTAAAAGTTCTGGTGGAAGCTGCTTCATCACACGCTAAACCAATAATGCAACGGTTTTAACAACCGTTGCATTATTTATTTCCATACCATTTAATTACTTATCAAAAACTTCAGAAATTATAATCATTCCTCTCTTTTTTATGTCTTTGTGCTGACTTTATTCCTTAATCTACGTCGATTTTCGCCCTATCTAAAAGATTATATTTACGAAAAAATTACTCCGTACCCTTATAGGTATAAGGTACAGGAGGAAGTGAATTTAAATCTTTTTTGGGCGTTGTTACACTTTGGCTTGTTTCTGGGGTATTATAACGCGAACTATGTTCAGGAGATTTTGCAAAAAAAGATCCTAAAAAACCAAAAATAAACCAGATAATAACCATCGCAAGAAGAATAGCAAAAATACCCTTAGCGATTGAAACAGGTTGTTCACGACCTCTTCTTTCTGCGGCCATACGTTCTTCATATGTGTGATAATTTTTATCAATCATAGTGGATTCCTTTTCTCAATTCCCTTACCTTTAAATTTCTAGAAAATATGCATATATGAAATTATTCAGATACTTATTGTGAGAAAACGATAATTATAGACAAAAGTTCCAGCTTACTTCATAAAGTTGAGAAAAAGAAGCGAGGATAGAATTAAAATATCTACCCTACTCTAGCCTTTGAATTCTATAATAAACCCCTTTGTATTCTATAATAAAACATTGACACAAAGGTTTTGTTAATAATAGAGTTATAATCAAAATATTTCATTATTTTTATTAATAAAAATGAAACATACTCAAAAGGTTTTTTATGAAATCTCCCATATCATCGCTTCCCTTTAAAATAGAAAAACACCCATCTCCTCTGTCAGAAGAAAAATATGAAGAAATTTTAAAAAGTCCTGGTTTTGGTCAATTTTTTACAGACCACATGTGTACTATTCAATGGACTGAAGACAAAGGCTGGCACAATGCCGTCATTTCTCAATACAAAGCTTTAGAAATTAACCCTGCAAGTACCGTTTTACATTACGGACAGGAAATTTTTGAGGGTTTAAAAGCATATCGTGCAAAAGATGGACGCATCTTGCTCTTCCGTCCTGATGCCAATGCACAACGCTTTATAGAATCAGCACAACGTTTAGCTATGCCAGAATTGCCAAAAGATATTTTTCTGGATGCCGTTCATCAATTAGTAAAGATTGATCAAAAATGGGTTTCTGATCAGCCCAACGCTAGCCTCTATATCCGTCCATTTATGTTTGGCAATGAAAACTTTTTGGGAGTCCGCCCTTCTCAAGAATATCTTTTTTGTGTCATAGCCTCTCCAGTTGAATCCTATTTCAAAGGAGAAGAAAAATCTGTCAGCGTCTGGATTGAAACAGATTATAGTCGTGCCGGTCCAAGAGGAACAGGGGCTGCCAAATGTGGTGGAAACTATGCAGCAAGCTTACTGGCACAAAAAACTGCAACTGAAAATAATTGTAGCCAAGTACTCTTCCTTGATATGATTGAACATAAATGGATTGAAGAACTTGGTGGTATGAATGTCTGCTTTATTATGGACAATAATACACTTGTAACCCCCCCACTTAATGGAACTATCCTTCCAGGGATAACCCGTGATTCAATCTTAAGGTTAGCTCAACAAATGGGATTAAAAATAGAAGAGCGTCCTTATTCTTTTACAGCGCTTCAAGAAGATGCAAAGAGTGGACACCTTAAAGAAGCCTTTGCTTGTGGTACAGCTGCCGTTGTCACATCAATTGGTCGTTTTAGATATAAAGGGGGAGAATTTATTATTGGAAATGAAACAGTTGGAGAAGTTACAAAGCAGCTTCGTACACAATTGGTTGGCATTCAAAAAGGGAACATAGAAGATAAAAATGGCTGGGTACATTCTGTCCAGATCTCATAATATTTAAGGTATTCTCATATCTATAAACGCTTCCATGAAAGTAGATTCATGGAAGCGTTTTTCCTAGAAAAACTCCCTCTATTTTTAGTGACAAAAAAGAAAGCATTAATCAAATTTCGAATGATTTCTATGCTTTGCTTTAATATTACGGACTGTACCCGTATGGGAGCGCATTACGAGAGTTTCCGTTTGAATGTAACGAGATGTAAATTTAACACCAGAAAGCATATTGCCATCTGTCACCCCTGTTGCTGAAAACAAAACATCACCCTTTGCCATTTCTTCCATTGTATAAACCTTATTGGGATCACTAATCCCCATTTTAGCTGCACGAGCAATTTTCTCTTCTGTATCAAGCAGCAAACGACCTTGCATCTGTCCTCCAATGCAGCGCAAAGCAGCAGAAGCTAAGACACCTTCAGGTGCTCCACCAATCCCCATATAGATATCAATACCTGTTTCTTCTGGATCAGTTGTATCAATAACAGCAGCCACATCTCCATCCCCAATCAAGCGAATCGACGCCCCTGTCGCTCGTACTTCATTAACCAATTTTTCATGACGAGGTCTATCCATAATACAAACAACAATCTGATTAACAGTCACTCCTTTAGCCTTCGCAAGAGCATGTATATTATCGGTAGGACAAGCATCTATATCGACTACTCCCTTTGGATAACTAGGACCAATAGCAATTTTGTTCATATAAACATCAGGGGCATAAAGGAGATTACCCTTTTCAGCAATTGCAACTACTGCCAAAGAATTGGCAATATTTTTAGCACAAAGTGTTGTACCCTCTAGTGGATCAAGTGCAATATCGATCGCCAATCCACTTTGAAGACCTACTTTTTCTCCAATATAAAGCATAGGCGCTTCATCCCGCTCACCTTCACCAATCACCACTGTACCATCAATAGGCAATCGATTAAGTTCTTGCCGCATTGCATCTACAGCAGCCTGATCCGCTGCCTTTTCATCGCCACGTCCGCGCCAGCGTGCAGCAGCAACAGCAGCACGTTCAGTAACACGTACCAATTCAAGCGTCAAAATACGATCAAGTCCATTTAAAATCTTCTGAGTTGTGGGCATATGAAAAAATCCTACCGAATGAATACCAGAAAAAATATGAGTCCTTATTAAATACTAAGAATAAAGTTTTTTGGCAAAGATGAAAATTTTCCACAAGAGATAAAAGAACTCAAGCGTGCTTTTTTTATTATCAAGAAAGTTATCAATTCTTTGCCATAGGTTCAATACGAATAAATTGAGATTTTGCAACAAGATGTCCATCTTTTTCAATTTCTGCAAGTGCCTGTCGTACATTCACCTCTGTTGTTTCATGCGTAATTAAAATAATTGTTTTTTCAATTTGATCTTCTACAAAAGATCTTTGAACAATCGACTCCAATGAGATGTGATTATCAGCCATATGCCTTGCGACCGCGGCAAAAACACCAGTACGATCATGAACATTTAAACGAATAAAATAACCACCTGCATGATGCGAAATACGTGCTTTTTTATGAGGAGCAAGTTTTAATGCTGGACGTCTTAAAACAGGTGCATACTGAAAACCAGAACGCGCTTTTGCTATATCAGCCAAATCACCAATAACGGCTGATGCTGTTGCCTTTCCTCCGGCGCCAGGACCAGAAAACAGTAATTCACCTAATAAATCACTTTGAATAGAAAGAGCATTGGTTACACCATTTATCTGTGCAATCATTGAGGATGTTGGTACCATTGTTGGATGAACGCGTTGCTCTATTCCAGAATCCGTTTTTAATGCAACCCCTAAAAGCTTAATCCGATACCCCAATTCATCAGCTGCTCGAATATCAATTTGCGAAATATTATGAATTCCTTCAACATAAACATCATCTAACGAAACAGCAGTTCCAAATGCCAAGCTTGTCAACAAAGCTAATTTATGAGCAGTATCATTTCCCTCAATATCAAAACTTGGATCTGCTTCAGCATACCCAAGTCTCTGTGCATCTGCTAAACAATCTTTAAATGAAAGACCTTCCGTAAACATGCGTGTTAATATATAATTACATGTTCCATTGAGAATACCATAAATTCGCGATATGCGATTACTGACAAGTGATTCTCTCATCGCTTTGATGACAGGAATTCCCCCTGCAACAGCTGCTTCAAAATGAAGAAAAACACCTTTTTTTTCTGCAATTATAGCCAGCTCTACTCCATGTCGAGCAAGAAGAGCTTTATTGGCTGTTACAACATGATGTCCCGCCTCAAGCGCTCTCTTAACAGCGGTATACACCACATCCAATTCACCACCAATTAACTCTACAAAAACATCAATCTCATCAGAAGCAGCCAACTCCACAGGTGAATCAAACCATTTTATACCACTAAGATCAATTCCACGATTGCGACCTTTATCACGCGCACTAACAGCAACAACTTTGATGAATCGCCCACATTGACAAGCTAAACTATTCGCTTTTTCAAATAGAGTTCGAACAACTGAAGTACCAACTGTACCAAGTCCCGCAACGCCAACTTTTAAAGCTTCTGCCATATTCTAACCACTGATCCCTATCTTCATTGAAGAATCGTTTAAATGATGTGCCAATCAACACAAAGAATATCTATATCCATAAGAACAAAAGAAATATCCCGCTCTATTCACTTTATTTTCTCCAATAGAATTATCCCCGCTTATTCAATCAACATTCCTAAAAATATAATATTTATTGTCTTCAAAGATTTCAGAATCTTATAAAATATTTAATTCAGAATGAAAATCTGTAAAACTGATAAATGCAAGTTGCCATAAAGAAAAGTTCTAAAAAATAATCAATAACAAGTTAAAGAATATTGAAGACTTAGTAAGAAAGAATAAAAATATCTCTTCTAAATCGACAAATATGGAACAAAAAACATTCTTTCATATGATAAATTAAGAGAATGGATAAAATAAAGTAGTTCAGTCAATAATAACACATTCCTTCCTACCATTCCATAGCTTAAACTATAAATCTTTAATGCAAAAATCTTAACGCATTCATATATCAAAATAGAACCTTACATTAAAGTAAAACACAAGACTTAATATGCACACACCATAATTCTAAAATATTATAAATATGGAAAATAAATTTGCAAAATTCGAATATTTTATCTCAACTTATTGCCACCTCTTTAAAAAACTAGCGAATTGAAATGACAAAAATCTCAATCTGCCCTTTACCCAAACTAATTCATTTCCAAATAAATAACCTTCCCAATATGTGAGGGAACAAATGAAGGGGTTTTAATTTTAAATTTCTTACAAACCTGTAAAAGTAAAGATAAGAAAAGTATTTTTAATATATTCTGTAAAATTTGCTTAATATTCTTATTATAAAGAATCTTTTTATATTTTGTTAAACTGAAAGGAATTTGTGGCTTGCTCCTCAAAAAAACTTTTGTATAATTGGTATTATTTGTTAATTTTGTAATAAATATTATCTTTCTACTTCATAAATTATACAGTTTTTGCTTTATGATAAGCTCAAATGAGAAGTTTTTCTGTATAAAGGCTCTTTCAAGCAAGTTAAATAATATTCTCATGTGGTGAGCAAAGATAACAAGCGATAAAATATGCAAAAAATAAATACATAAAAAATGCTGTTTTTGATCATTTTTGCCTACTCCTCAAACTGAAAATATCATTCCCTGAGATGATACCCACATCAAAATTTTCTATCAATCATGATAACTTTATATTTTTTCTACAAAAAATCTTAGAAAATAAAATGATCTAAACAGGAAGCGCTCAAAAATTATTCAATAAAACACACTTTTTTCAAAAAAAATGACACAGAGGGCTTGCGAAGTAAAAAGATCCTCTCTATAAGCCTCATCATTGGTTTGCGCCCATCGTCTAGCGGTTAGGACATCGCCCTTTCACGGCGGAAACAGGGGTTCGATTCCCCTTGGGCGTACCATGTTTCTTTTTTCTGTACATAATCTATTGATTTTATATATCTTTTTTAAAGTACGGGATACGTGGATAAAAGTTAGGGAATAGGATTTTCTAACATTTGTCTACAACAGTAGCATTTTCTTTTCTTTGCGCTTCGCTAATCATCTC
>NZ_JBHIPT010000120.1:0-31556 GCF_042196205.1 Bartonella sp. AP21QHHD
ACACCTTAAAAACTCTTTGAAAAAAAATAAATTGGTACAAAACCTAGTGGCAAATTATACAAAACCCGCTGGCAAGCTACAGCTACACCGATGACAAGCTACACTGGCTGGGGAACTTGGATTCGAACCAAGATTGACGGAGTCAGAGTCCGCTGTTCTACCATTAAACTATTCCCCAATAAGGCAATTTTACCATTTCTAGCAGATTCTATAGTGTAGGCAAGTGCAAAAAATCTTTAGATTATCGATAATAAAGAGCGATAGGGATATCATTATAATCCCAGTAGGGGCGTCCTCGATATTTTAGCATATAGCAATAAGCGAGTAAAAACATATAAATAGAGCACACCGCGAACGGAGGCATCACAAACTCTTGTTGAAATATTCTCTAATAGGTATATGCCTGTCAGGCAACAGCTACTAAATCATAGAGAATTAATGAGTAATATCCCTACTTATCCTGTTACCCCAAACCTACAGTTGGTATACGTCTCAAACATAGAGTATTCTACGGCTTTTTACAAATTCATCTTCAAGAAAGAACCTGTGTTTACCTCGCTACGCTATGTTGCATTTGCTTCTTCGGGGGATGCTCTCTTTGCTCTCTGGTCTGGGGGCGATACGCCTGAGGAAAATGCACCTCGTTTTTCAGAAATCGGCATTATGTTTCCGACAGGAGAGGACGTAGATAAGCTCTATGCGGAATGGAAAGAGCAAACCACTGTTGAGATAAATGTTTTGAAGGAACCGTATACTGATGTATTTGGACGTACCTTCCTAATCAAAGATCCAGACGGACATATTATTCGTGTTTGTCCACTGGATTAAAAAGCTTGAGATCTGATCTTTAATCGTCTGAATTATAATACCTGAATTATAATAATTGTCTGTTTCCAAAACCTATAAGCTATGTACGCTAAGAGGCTTACTTACGACGTGTGGCTTATCCGTTCGGTGCTGTTCCACTATATTCAGCCCCACAACCTGCCTGTTTCCACAGGCGGTCTAATTGGCTTGGACATCAGTCGGCGTTATTACATGGCCAGTGATCAGTACTTGTAAAATCATAGAAGCTATCCCTCATCGCACTTATATTGAGCCTTTTATTGGAATGGGAGGAATATTTTTTACAAGGAAATTGATATCTTTATGAAGTTAAAAAGGTTTTGTACATAAAAACTAATAAAATCAATATATTAAGTGTAGTTATTTTGTATGAATCCACTTAAGAATCCATACTTTTATGCATGTTTGAATTGATCATTTTTTATATAAGAATGCCATGGATGTATAGACTATAAAAAGCAAATCATGATGCAAATACTATAACGCATGGGTGCATTCAAATGAAATGAAAAGCGGTTATCATTCATAACGTATCATAAATTTTATGATACGTTTTTATCACAGCACAAATCACATTGTTTTAAATTTCAGTTGTTTGGAATTATCGATAACATAAATTGCATACGTTTAAGAATGGGATGTGTTTTGCTCTTTATTTGAGTGCAACCTTAAAAGGAATAATCGTTTGAAACGATCATAAGCTTATAGATTGAGTTCATAAAGATTGCATAAAAGAATTTAAAGACAAGATCATTTTTAAAAACGCTTGCTAAAAAGTTAGTAAATGATAGGCAGGCATTATATAGATACTATCATCACAATATAGAATGAAAATCACAATGTTATGTCTTATGAAATTGAAAGCCTTTTAATGATATAACGCAAGCAAGCGAGAAAAAAACGTTTTAAAAGTTACAGTTTAAAAATACGAAACCAAATGAGCTCTCTCAAAATTTGGGGGGCACCTATTGAAAAAAAGATGAGGCAGCAAAATTCAAAACTATTGTAACATCTAAGGTATGGGATTTTATTCAATTTTGAGTCAAAAGCTATAATGTTTAAAGATGGCTATTCTAAAGATAACGCCTCCAAAATTGGATTGGTTAATTTTGCCAACTCAAATTTGAGCTGGTTAATTTGCAAAGAAGTTACATTTGAGTGCAAAATGAAAAGATACTTATGAAAGCCTTATTGAGAAAACATTCATTTAAGATGCATTTTCTTTTGATTGGATTGATAAAGTTACCAAGCGTTTATAGATTCTATAATGCTAATGAATGATATCAAAATCATAGCTATCATTTACGTTTCTTTTGATAAGTTTTCATATTTCTAAATAGAGCACTTGCAATATGATACGTTTTGTATATATGAATTTATTACTCCATTGTGGATGATTCATTTGAATCTTATAATCAATATCTGAAAGCCGCGTCATATCATTTGGCTCGGCTTTCTTTTTTGAATTCTCTCTTTAGATAGGTTTATAGCTATTAGATAAGGCTTTCCCATAAACAGAGCCAGATATACGTGTATTACTATGGAAAGGATTTATTTGCGCGAGGATTACCAGACAATGTTTGCTTTGCTTGCGCAAGAGAAAAATTCTTCTCTCTCAATGATGTGTCTCAGATCCGAAAAATATTTAGCCAATTTAAGATAAAAGGGGTTGCCACATCTTATACATGTGGTTCAAAGAATCCGCACCGGCTCAAGAGCTTATCATCTCAAATTGCAATTTTTAGAGGAAAAGAAAATATGCATTAAAGGGATTTTAAATAACCCTTGAAAGTTTTTGAAGATCCTTTGAAAAAAATAAATTGATGCAAAACCTGCTTTCAAATTATACAAAACCCGATGACAAGCTACAATCATTAAATACTGGCTGGGGAACTTGGATTCGAACCAAGATTGACGAAGTCAAAGTCCGCTGTTCTACCATTAAACTATTCCCCAATAAGCCAATTTTACTATCCCTAGCAGATTCTATAGTGCATGCAAGCGCAAAAAATCTTTATGATTATCGATAATAAAGAGCGATAGGGATGTCATTAATTGTTTTGATTTGAATATCGACATCATAAATGTCTTTAAGAATTTTTGGTTGCATAATTTCTTTTGGAGTCCCACAATAGGCCGCTTTCCCATTTTTCAATGCAACAATCATATCTGAGTAAGATGAGGCAAAATTAATATCGTGCATAACAATAAGAATGGTTTTTTTCAGTTCATCAGCTGTGCGGCGTAATTGCTTCATCATAGAAACCGCATGTTTCATATCCAGATTGTTTAATGGTTCATCTAAAAGAAGATAATCAGTGTCTTGGCAGATAACCATGGCTATAAAAGCGCGTTGACGCTGACCGCCAGAAAGCTCATCTAAAAAACGGTCTTGTAAATCTTGTAAGCCGAGATAGCGTAGCGCACTGTCGATAAATTGTTTATCTTCATGTGTATACCAGCCTTTTGAATAAGGATAGCGTCCGAAACTTACTAAATCGTACACGGTTAAGCGAAAAGACAAAGGATTTTCTTGACGCAGAATTGAGAGTTTTTGAGCCAAAATATCGTGGGGCATTTTATCAATATCAAAGCCGTCGATATGAATTGTACCATTATGGTGTGGCAAAAGACGTCTTATCAGCATTAAAAGAGTTGACTTTCCCGAACCATTGGGCCCAATAAGAGAAATAATCCCCCCTTTTGGAAGATGAAGGCATAAATTATCGATAATCAATCGTGCTCCGTAAGCCTTGGAAAGATGATTGATCTCAATCATTTTAGTTTTCCCTTCATCAGTAACATTAAGAAAACAATTCCCCCACAAAACTCAATGATAAAACTTAAACGTCCTGCCATATGAAAAATTTGTTCTAAAATAAATTGTCCACCCACCAGACAAATAATAGCCAATAATATTGCAATTGGAACAACAACACTGTGTTTTGCTTGAGGAGAAAGTTCATAGGAAAGGTTGGCAACTAACAGTCCAAAAAAGGTGACGGGGCCTACCAATGCGGTGGAAATGGATACGAGAATGGAAATAAAAATAAGGACAGCTGTCGCACTTTTGTGGTAATTAACGCCAAGATTGAGGGCATTTTCACGTCCTAAAGCCAAGATATCAAGAAGATGACGGGAATGCCATCCAATCAGACTCACAATGAAGACAATGATTGTGGCAAAGCCTATTAACGGTGTATTAAATTTATTAAAATTTGCAAACATAATATCGGTTAAATTCATCATTTGGTCTGGATTTAGTTGCAATTGCATAAACATCCGTAAACTGAAAAAAAATCCGCCTAAAACAACACCGATTAAAAGCGTCAAATGAAGTCCTTTTAGGCTTCCTGAAAAGAGCCAGCGAAAAAGGCTTATTGAAAAAAGGATAAGAATGAGGGCTTCAAGAACAAGCTGTCCTTCTTCATTCAAAAAGGGCAAAGAAAGAGAGCCTACAAAATACATTAGGGCAGTCTTTATTAAAATATAAAGCTGATCAAATCCCATAATTGAAGGAGTAAGAAGACGGTTATTAACGATTGTTTGAAATAAAACCGTGGAAACGCTTATTGCATAGGCAATAAGAAGTAGAGAGGAAAGTTTTGTAAGACGAAATTTCCATGTATAAACATTGATATTCCACGTCATGTAAAGACTAATGACAGTGCATGCTATGATGATAAGTGTTGTTAGTACACATATTGTTTTTCTTCTTCTATCCAAGACGCTTTCTCCAGCGTAAAAGCAGTATCATAAAAATAAAACTACCGATTACACCCATTATGGTGCTGATGGGAATTTCAAGAGAGGGATGAATGATTCGTCCTAAAAGATCACAAATTAAGACCAATCCTGCACCGCTGATGGCCACCCAAGGAGCGGTATAGCGCATATTATCTCCCATGAAACTTGAAATAATATTTGGAATAATCAACCCAACAAAAGGAATACGGCCAATGGTACAGACAACAACAGCAGTGATTGAGGCGACAATAAAAAGACCAAAAAACATGACAACACGATAATTCAATCCAAGGTTATTGGTTAAATCTTCTCCCAAACTTGCAACCGTAAAGCGATCAGCAGTACAATAGGCCAGAATACAAAGGGGAAGGGATAGCCATAAGAGCTCATATTTTCCTTCAAGAACCATCGAAAAACTGCCAAATAAGTAAGCTTGAAGAGAAGGAAGTAACATTTCATAATCTGCAATGGCATTGGTTAAAGAGCCAATAATATAGCTTAGCATAATCCCTGTAAGGGGTACAATGAGAGCAGATTTTAGAGGAATGCGTCGCAATAAAAACATAAAAAGTAAAGTGCCTACCATGGCAAAAATTGTCGCAACGACCATTTTTCCTAAAACAGGAATATCGGGCCAAAAAATCATAATAAAAAGAATGCCAAGGGAAGCAGATTCAATGGTTCCAGTGGTTGATGGTTCAACAAAGCGATTGCGTGTTAATAGTTGCATAATCATGCCTGAAAGTGCAAGTGCTGCGCCTACTAAAAGGATTGCAATGGTACGAGGAAGACGTGTTTGCCAAAAAATAAGCCACGCATGGGGATCGGCTGCGAAAAGGTTAGAAGGTGTGACATCAGAATAACCAACAAAAATGCTGAGGATAGACAGGAAAATTAGAAGTGTTATGGTTATCCAGTAATTCTTCACGTTAAATCATTTTCTAACAAAATCTACAAAAAGCAAAGACTGCTTAATAAACAACCTCTGCTTTTAAATTTTATTTATATAGCAAGCAAGCTCTTTCGTGCGCTTATTTGCTCTTTGTAAAGGCTTCATTGATCTGCTGTGCGGTTTCAATGAGCGCCGTTAAACCACCATTTGCACGATACCAGCTCCAAGAGTCCAAATAAATAATTTGGTTTTGTTTGCTTGCTGTTGTGCGGTGAACAAGCTCATTGTTGAGCAATTGTGCTGCGGATTGTCCTTCCCGTCCAATGGCTGCATCGCGATCAATCACCAACAACCAATCAGGATTGGTTTCAAGAATAAATTCAGGAGAAATGAGTTGTCCATGTTTTTGCACGGTAAGTTTATCGGTTGCAGGGGCAATTCCAAAAGCGGAGTGAAAAATATCGAAACGTGATTTTGGTCCGAAAGCACTGATTTTTCCACCAGAGGTCATGAGTATGAGCCCGGTGCCTTTTCCTTGGGTATTGTTACGGACTTCAGCAAAAGCTTCATTGATTTTTGCAATTTCCTTTTCTGCTTCTTGTGTTTTACCAAAAATTTTTCCAAGGATAGACACATTTCGTTTTATATCTTCAAGAGAATTTTCGTTTTCTACGGTTAGATCAATTGTTGGGGCTATTTTGGATAAGTCTTTATATTTTGCTTGAGTTCTGGAGGAAATAATAATCAAATCGGGTTGAAGAGTGGCAATTTTTTCATAATCTGGCTCAAAAACGGTTCCAATTCTTTCATATTTTGCATCGTCAAATTGTTGCAGATAGGAAGGTTTTTTTCCTTCAGGAAGGCCGATAACTGCTTGGATACCAAGGCGATTCATATTATCTAGCGAGGCAAGATCAAATACAACAACCTTTTGCGGAGAAGTGGGAACAGAAGTCGTTCCTGAAACATGATCAATCGTTACATTTGTCTGGGTACTGGTATTTGCAATACTCGTATGAGTCCACAAAATCGTTGCAAAACTAATTGCAACCAGTAAAACAGAAGTCATCCATTTCATATATTTTATCATCGTGATTTTATCCTTTTATCTAATATTACAAAGGTTTGCGCACTTAAAAACTTAACTTTGGTATTTTTATGCACAAAATGAAGCGTAAATAAATAACACTATGTTGTAAAGTTGACTGACATATGTTACAAATCGTTCACTTACCTCATTTTCACTTAATTCTAGTGTTTTTGCAACATTATTTAGAAAGTTTGACATATGATCAATGTATTTAAAAAGCGTACACGTTTGTACGCACTGACAACAAGTGCTTTCTTCTTTTTGCAAGGTGTAGATGTTTCTATGGGGAGTGGTTGGTTCTCATTCTCTTCGCCTATATTATCTCCATTTGCGTCATTTGTTCCTAATTCAGTTTCATCATCTATCTCTGATGCAATCGCTGAAAGGGTAGTTTCACTTGCATTGGATACAGTTAAAACATCTGTCTCTAACTCAATCTCTTCTGTCGCTGACTCAATCTCTTCTATAGTTCCAACGCCTGAATCTCTAGTTACAGGACTATCTTCAGCATTGCAATATTTAGAAGTATTCATTGAACCTAGATCAGAAGCAAAGGGTTCATTGCCTAGAGCGTACGTTTCTATAAGACAACTTCCTGGTTCACGAATACCTCTTTTTGCGCTTTTTCCTAAAGACGGTACAGGTATGTGTGAAAATAGTTCTGGTGAGTCAGAGCGTGGATCCATTATATGTGTAGACGGTGGAGAATATACAATAAAAGGAGGTAAGATTCGTGTAAAAAAATACGGTGATAATGCTGTGTTTGCAGTGGGTCGTCTTGTTATAGATAATGCGAATGGTTCGCGTTCTAGCGTTGTAACGGGAGGTGCAGGTTCCAGAACTGCCAGAACTGCTAGGACTACCAGCACTGTTAATAGTCTTGTAGAGGGGAATACCTCCGGACGTGTAAGTGTTGTTGACTCTTCGCATTCTGGCGTTGTAAGGGGACCTTTATCCAAAACTGTAAATATTGCTAAGGCGACAAGTGTAAAGGTAGAAGGTGTATCTATCGTTGGTATAGATCCTAAAAGCTTTAGTGCTCAAACTGCTGTTATGGGGTTTGGGAGTGCTGTATTGTCGTTAGCAGGTGCAAAGGTTGAATTGCTGAAGTCAAATATCGAGAACTTTGTTACTGGTCTTGAGGCTGGGTACAAAGGAAATATTCATATGAAGGGAGGAAGCATCAAAAAAACTTTTTTTGGTGCTACAGCTAGTTTTAAATCGTCTATTTTTTTAGAGGGAACAGATATTAATGTGGAAGTCGTTAATGATAAAGTACCTCTGAATGTAGTTGGTTTACATAGTTCTGGTGGATCTCAAATAACGATGAAATCTGGATCAATTACTTTTGCAAAAGGTGGTGTGGGGATTTTGGCGGAAGACGAAGGATTTGTTAAACTAGAAGATGTTAGAATTCGTATTGCTGAAAAAGAGAGAAACAATGAGGAATCTCCAGAAGGAACTTTAGGTGAAGAGGCTGCTTCTAGTGTACTGGATCCGAGTGTTGTTTTTTTATTGGAAGATGGTTTTGTTTCTTCTAATCGTGTAATCTTTAACGGTTCTAATGCTATTGTTCTATGGATAAATAGTAACTACAGTATTGAAAATGGTTTCTTGAGTGTCATTACTCCAAGGTCTAGTAGTGGAAAGGTCGATAGTTTTATTGAATTTGTTGAGAATAATTTTGCTGATGACTATGCCAGCATTAGGTCTGCTATCAATTATTCGGTTATTACAGTAGAAGATAGAGGCTCTTATGGTATATATTTTGGTGAAAGTGAACCGGAATTCGAAAAAAGAAGTTTAGAAACGAACAATCAAAGTGAAGAAGGAGAAGAATCAAGTGCTAGAGTGAAAAGAAGTAGTGATGTTGCAGGAGCAACTACAGCTACAGTAACTACTGGAGGTGTTGTAGAAAGTCAAGCATCTTTCTCGCAAGAACCAGAAGTAGATGGGAGGCATATGGTTCTTTTAAGACGTTCTGTTCTCAAGGTTCCAGATGGTGTGGCCATTTATGGTAACGATTTGAGCGGTTCTGTTGTTTTAGGAGAAGACACATTAGTTTCTGGTGATCTATTATTGCGTGCTACAGGTTCTTCTAGTTTGAAGGTTGTTGCTCATGATTCTAGTATTGTAGGTTCTGCACGCATTGATAGCACCGCGAGTGCAAACCTTTTTTTATCTTATTCAGAATGGTATTTAGCAAAAAGTAAGTATAGTAATAAAGTTTCGGATACAGATTGTATAGATTCTTGTGTTTCGTCTATAGATCTCAAAGATAGTGCTATTGCGTTTTTACGATCTGAAAATAGAGATGGAGGTTATCAAACGCTTCGCGTTGGGGATGGGAACGGCACGGTTTACTCTGCTTCTGGAGATTCTTATATTTACTTTAATGCGCGTTTAGTTCCTAATACTTCGGATAGTGATCAAATGTCTGACAGGCTTTTGATTCATGGTGATGTTGCTGGAAAAACGATAGTGCGTGTAAAAGATACTTCAGAAGGAACACAACAAGATGAGAATCAATCTCATAGTATTTCAATTATTCAGGTCTTTGGACAAGCAGAGGCGGATTCTTTTAGGCTAGACGGTGATTATATTACACGAGAAGGGTCGCCTTATAAGTATATTCTTCACGCTTATGGTCCAACCATTTCTTCTTCGGAAATGCGACCTTTTGATGAGAAATTAATTGCGAGTAGTGGAAATGCGAATAGTAGAAGTGTTTGGGATTTTCGCTTAGAAAATCAATATGTTGTTCCTCGTGTTTCTAATACTGTCACTGACGCTCGTGGAAGAGGAGATAGTGGTGGTTTGGCGGAACCTTCTGTGTCTGGAGAATCTGGAGCTATAATTTCTCCTTCAAGTGTTTCACTTTTGAGATCTGATACAGGTGGTGTATATCAGGAATTTGCATCTATAGGATCGGCGGCTGCATCTGGCGTAAAACCTAGTAGACCTGTTGGGCGTGTTCTTGTATTGGGTCGTTCTGGTGATGTTTCTTCTCAGTGTAATGATATACAGAACAATAGCGAAGAGAGTAATGCTGTGGAGAAAGCTCTTTATGCATGCGGTGATGGTAAGAGACATACAATAAAAAATCTTATACTGAAAGGGAATGATAAAGTTCAGCATTCTATGCATGCACAGAATGAGAATACAGTTATTAAGTTGGAGAATGCTACAATTATGGGGGGGGGTGATAATGAAAGCAATGTTGATCTTACTGAATTAAAGGCTGTGAGTGCTGTTCTTGCAGAAGATAGCGCAGAAGTCGTTTTGGAAAAAAATTCAACAATTCAATCTTCTCTAATTGGGCTTGAAGCGCAAAGGGGCGGAAAGATTACGATGAACGCTGGAACAGTCAATGCGCGTTATGTGGGCGCTTTGGCAGGTTCTGGATCATCTGTTAATTTAAAGGATACGAAAATTAACGTAACGGGGAATTTGGCTGTGGCTGGTCTAGCGAGTCAGGTTGGTGAGATAACTATGAATTCTGGAACTATTACTCTGGAAAAGGGAGTAGCAGTAAGGTCAGAATCTGGGGGCAGCGTTAAATTAGACAAAGTGAGAATTATTGCGAAAAAAGGACAGGGTAAGTTAGATTCTGTAGATAACTTTGGGCGTGCAGCTTTTCTGTTGATTGATAATGGTTCTGTTGATTTTAAAAATGGGAGTGTTGTGACTGATGCTCGTGCTTTGTGGATTGTGAATGGTAGTGGGAATGAGACGACTTCTCCTAGAAAAAAGAGATCATCTGACGTTCGTCCTACTATGAATCACGTAAATATCGAGTCTTCTACTGTTAAAGTAGAAGGTGAAGGAACCTATGGTATATATTTTGATGGTCTAACGCTGAAAGAAGGGAGTGAGAAAACTCGAAGTCAGAATCTAGAAACTGCGCAAACAGGCGTTGCTAAGCGGAGTACTGTGTCCAAACAGGAAAAAACGCCTATAGGCATAACAGGGACAGTTTCGTTGAAAAAAACTGATTTTGAAGTTGCAAATGGTATAGCTATCTATGGTAATAATTCTGGTGGTCGTGTTTCATTAGAAAATAAAACAACCCTTGCTGGTGACTTGTTATTAAAAGCCGAGAATGATTCGAACATATCGGTTTCAGTTGACAGTTCTATTGTTACAGGCGGTGTTCGCGTTGATAAAAATTCTTATGCAAAATTAGACTTGGCTAATAGTTCACAGTGGATTCTAAAAAGAAGTGCACAGAGGAATTTGGGAACTCTAGATTCAGGATGTGTGGATTCATGCATTTCTTTTGTAAGTCTTGTAAATAGTGCTATTGATTTTGCACCTTCGGAATCTGAAGGCAAATATCAGACTCTCCATATTGGAAATGGGAAAGGAACTGTTTATGCGGCGCAGGGTAATGCTGTAATTCATCTCAATGCACGTTTAAATCCTCGTGATCCGAGTGATCAGCAAGTCACTGATCGGCTTGTCATTCATGGTGATGTTTCTGGAAAAACAAAAATACATGTACGAGGTGATGCGGGCAATGTAGGAGATGGTAAAGCGAATGCCAAGATTGCTCATACTGTTTCAATTATTCAGGTCTATGGTCAAGCGAAAAAAGACTCTTTCCAACTCGATGGCAATTATGTTGCACTGAGAAACTCACCTTACAAATACACCCTTCGTGCTTATGCTCCAGAAGCGACTTCGAAACAGGAGCATGTTCAGCAGAAATTTGTTAAGGATGGTGGAGAATTTTGGAACTTCCGTCTAGAAAATCAGTATGTTAAGTCTGTTGGATCTGCTGCCCTTCCTGCACAATTTGTAAGGTCTGTTGTTCCACAGGTTCCAACTTATCTCAGCTTGCCTAATAGTGTATTCCACGCTGGTTTGATGGATATTAGCAATCAAAATAAGCAATTGGAGACGTTGCGGATGACTTCTACAGGAATGGTAGAGGTTCGTGAAAATCCTGCTTTATACTTGCGCGGCTATGGTGGAAGTTACCGTTATGCTTCAGATCTGTCCGCACTTGAATATGGTTACGGAGGTGATCTTAGTTATAATGGTGTAGAGGCAGGTGTTTTGCTGCAAACTATTGAAAATGCTGATAGTGCTATATCCTTTGGCGTTATGGGAACTTATGGAAAACTTTCTCTGCAGCCTGTGAATGTTGAGCACAGTCAGAAGAGTGCATTTGATAAATGGACTGCTACGGTATATGGTAGCATGCAGCATAATGTTGGCTTCTATGTCGACGGTCTTTTATCCTATGGTCTGTTCAAAGGTGATGTTCTCACCCTTGCACGGGGTAAAACAGCAACATTAAAAGGTAATCCTTTGAGTGTTTCTTTAGCTGGTGGTCAGACAATTATGACAGGATATAAGGGCTTTGTCTTTGATCCGCAGGTTCAGGTTGTGTATCAACATCTCCAGTTTAATAAAGCCCGTGATATCGACAATTTTGATATTGAAATGGGTAACCTTAATCAGTGGGTAGCGCGTGTTGGTGGACGCTTAACCAAGATTCCTACAGGTTCTGAAGGCGTGAATGCTATTGCTTTCTATGGTAAGCTTTATCTTGCTCATGGTTTTGAAGGAAAACAGTTTGTGCATTTCAATGATGCTTTCAAGTTAGGAGCTTTTGGTTCTTCTCTAGAGGCTGGATTAGGTTTTAATGCCAAATTGTTGCCACAGTTCTCTCTGCATGCTGATATTCTCTATCAACATAAGCTTAATAAGGCTGGTTTTTCGGGAACAAGTTTTTCCGGAGGAATACGTTACCAGTTTTAATATAAGGTACACTATGTACCTTTTTAGAAAAGGCAGCACATTGTGCTGCCTTTTTTCTTTATAACAACTTGTGTTGTTCTTAAGAAATCTCGTCTTCTTTATTAAGCAAAAAAGACATAGTTTGTTTTATGCATGAGAGCACTTTTCTTCGCTAAAGCGAATTTTCTTAAAATTTATGCTGCTACTGATGCGATAGAGTGCTTCGCTTTTATCGGCTTTTTAAGCGTTCAGCAGACCGGTATGCGTTACGTTATCCTTTTTGGTACTGTATTGATATTATCTAATATAATATTTGATGTTTTCTAAAGCTCGTTTTTGAGAGTTTGTTTTTTACGGATTTAAATCATTGTTTCATTCATCTCCTTGTGGATTAATTTTTAAAGTTCACAAGGTTTGATTGTGTTTTTAATTAATTGCACGCATCGGTTTTATTTTTTCTTTACACGAAATACAGAATGCATTATACACTCATAAAGTGTGTTTTGTAACTATTCTCTTATAGGTGGTTTTGGCGTAGAGCTTTTGCCAAATTTATTGGGATAATTCATTGCACAGTTCAGATGAGCATGAGGCATGTTCTTTTGTTACACTTTTCGTATTTTTGAGGTGTGCAATGGGGTGTTTTGTAAGTGCTTTTGTTTTTAATGAGAGGGGAAGGAAAGTTTCGAGGGAACTATGATTAAAGTTTTTAGAAATCATGTATGTTTATGTGCTTGTACAACAGCTATCCTCTCTTTGCTTCAAAATGGAAGAGAAGTGTATGCCGCTACAGAGGAGGTCGGTAAACCTTATGTTATAACTGTTACTCCGATTAACGGTATTAGTGTTACTTCTGGTCCTCATCTTAGTGGGAGTAATGCGTATAAGCCTCCCTTTAGTGGAGAGAGTGGGCAGAATTATTATCCTCCTAATATGATTCCTGTTGGCAATAACGATGAGGGTATTCGTGGGGGAAGTGATTATCGTGGGTTGAGTGGAATGGAGGGATCGAATAATGGTCATATAGATAACTCTGTTAAAGATGCAGGCTTTGATGAAAGAGGTATAAAGCGTGGGTTTTATTACTATGATGGGTTGTATTATATATGCGATAATTGCAGGGAATCCAAAATTGATAATAAATCTTATAGGATTACAAATAAGAACGTTTCCAATTATCCTGATGATCCTACTGCTATAACGGTAAAAGGAATAGGCACAAGGGTTAGTGGGGAGGATGTAACGGTTAGTAGTCAAGTTGCTGATAAAACTTTTCTAGTGGGGGTGCATGTATTAGAGAACGGTAAGATTGTTTTGGAAGATCCGATTATCAAAAATACAGTTATAGCCCTTCGTGCGAGTGATGGCGTGATTGAGGTAAAAAATGGCAAGATTAAGGCAAGTCATGAGGGTGTTGATGCAACAGAGAAATCGTTTGTTCTTTTAGAAGATACAGAAATTAAGACCGCTAATGGGAACGCAAGCATTTTAAGTTATGATCATTCAGAAGTTTGGATGTCAGGTGGTTCAGTTGATTTTATGAACAGCCATGGGGTTTCTTCGATGTTAGGTGGGGAGGTAAATCTCGAGAATGTTAAAATTACTGGGAAGGGTGACAAAGGCAAGGATCGTGCGGTTGTGCATATGGATTTAGGGGGGGCTGTTAATTTAGAGGGCACTGTTGTTAGTACTGATGGGGGTATCCATGGCATATTATTAGAAAATACAGTCGATTCTATTCCTTTGCAGGAAGTTAAAGATTTATCAAATGAGGATTCTGATTCAAAAATTCCTGTGACTGAAGTTAATATGAAATCCTCTTCTGTTACCGTAAAGGGTAAGGGATCTTATGGTATCTATTTTCGGGGAAAGAAGCCATGGAGTGAAGGTGGGGATAAAAAAGAAGAGATTTCATTAGAGGAAGAAAAAGCTCCACCACGATTAGAAGTTGTTAATTTGGATAAAACAGAGTTTTCTGTTTTAGACGATGCGGCTCTTTATGGTAAAAACATGATTTCTGGTGCGGTGGGGTTGGTACACAGCACTCTTCGTTCAGGGAATTTTTTATTAAAAGCTGAGGAAGGGGCATCTGTGATCGTTTTGGCTGATGCTTCTACGCTTGAAGGTCGCACACACGTTGATAAGAATTCTAATGCTGAACTTTATTTGGGAGGTCGTTCTACATGGATTTTACAACAACCGCTGCAAAAAGATCAACATGGGGCTGCACATGATTCTTCTATTTCACTCGTTAGTCTTATGGATGAGAGCTCTATTAATTTTAAAAGACACGAATCTTCTTCTGTTGATGATTATCAAACCCTTCGTGTGGGAAAGGGAAAGGGTGAAGTTTATAGAGCACAGGGCGGTGCCTCTATTTCTCTTAATACATACCTGAATAGTGGTGGTGCTCTTGTTAATCAAAAGACTGATCGTGTTTTAATTCATGGTGATGTTTCGGGAAAAACAAAGCTCCAAGTGCATGGTGTTGCAGGAAGTCCAGGAGGATATACGGGAAAGGGGGGGAATGCTGAAGGTATTTCAATCATTCAGGTTTCTGGACAAGCAAAGCAAGATTCTTTTCAGTTGGAAGGTGGTTATGTAGCGTTAAACGCATTACCTTATCAGTATAAGCTTTATAGTTATGGTCCAGAATCTGAGTTTGGAAAAGCAAGTATGGATCAGAGATTAGTTGAAGGGAACGGAGAATTTTGGGATTTTCGCCTTGAAAGTAGATCTATAGATTCTGATGTTAAACCTAAACCAGATCCTGACCCAATTCCAGGACCAGAACCTTCTCCAGCACCAGCTCCGGAGCCTCATCCTAAGCCGAGCGTTAAGGCTGTTGTTCCGCAGGTTCCGACTTATCTCCTTTTGCCTAACGCCTTACGTCATATTGGTTTGATGAATGTTAACAATCAAAATAAGCGGTTAGAAGCTTTGCGAATTACTTCTGGGGGCTTATTAGAAAGTCGTGAAAATCCTCTCTTTTTTGTGAGCGGTTATGGCGGCAATCATCGTTATACTTCAAATCTTTCCACGCTTGAATATGGTTATGGCGGCGAGTTTGATTATAATGCACTAGAGGCAGGTGTTTTGCTGAAAGCAATCGAAAATATGTATGGTTCCACTTCTTTTGGAGTTATCGGGGCTTACGAGAGATTTTCTTTGCAACCTTTGAATGTTGAGCAGAGTCAAAAAAGTACATTTGATAAATGGTCAGTTACGGCATATGGTGGTATGCAGCATGATGCAGGTTTTTACGTTGATGGTCTTGTGTCTTACGGCTTGTTTAAAGGTGATGTTCTAACAACTGCACGGGGCAAGACGGCAACATTAAAGGGTTTCCCTTTAAGTGCTTCATTGACTGCTGGTAAAACATTTATGGTGGGGGAGGACGGTTTTGTTTTTGATCCGCAAGTTCAGGTTGTTTATCAATATCTTCAATTTAATAAGGTGCGTGATGTGGACGGCTTTGATATTGATTTAGGAAAACTTCATCAGTGGGTAGGGCGTGTTGGAGGGCGTTTAACAAAGAGGCTGGTTGCTACTGATGAGGCTCAGGTTGTTTCTTTCTATGGCAAGCTTCATCTTGCTCATGGTTTTGAAGGAAAACAATTTGTGCATTTTAAAGATGCTTTTCAGCTAGGTGCTTTTGGTTCTTCGTTAGAAACAGGATTAGGTTTTAATGCCCAATTATCTCAAAATTTTGCGCTTTACGGCGATTTGGTTTATCAGCACAAACTAACGAAAGCTGGTTTTTCTGGAACGAGTTTTTCAGGTGGATTGCGTTATCATTTCTAGTGTTGTTCCTGTTTTTGATTAATCTTTCAAAAAGCTACAAGTTATACTTGTGGCTTTTTCTCATTATCTATTCATTTTGTGTTATAGCATTTTTACGAGAGTGTGACTTTGCATATCTTTAATATGCTTTTAGGTTGGACTTCTTTTGTTCTTCTTGAGAAATTTAATGAGTTTGTATGTTATTGTTGTAAAATGCGTATCTCAGAGTGATAATTATATTATTTATAATATTTTGATTTATAAAGATATTTTTTAATTTAGGGTGCTGAAATATTTTCAAGGATTTTATGATGAATCCATAAAAAGCATTCCTTTGTCTATTATATGTAAAATTGGCAGGTGGATAATCATTTAAGAAAGGAGTCAATATAATTTGGGGAATTATATTAAGAGGAGAGGATTTACAATATTAGAAATTAGCAAAGACAAAGATGCTACTCAGGCACAATGAGGGCTGTATCCGATGAACTTGATATTATATCCGCTGTCGTTGTGAAATGGGGATGGAAAAAATGAGAGATATCTGAGAAAATTGGTGAATGAGAAACATAATGACGTATTGTTTTTTGAAAGTGTGTTTTCTTTAAATGCATAAATAAAAAGATGAAGTCATGTGTCATCTTCACTTTTTAAAATATGGCTCTGAATGTTTTTGAATATTGTAAAGTTGAATTAAAAGGAGAAGGTAAAATCGGAACTGATTTTTACACGTTCCTACTTTTTATTAGACTGTCTTACCATGAAGATTGCCTAAAAGGCATATGTGAACTCTTGTTTCTCAATTTTGGCATATGTTTTGTCTGCTTACAGAGTGTACACTGTTTCAATATAATATTATCGTAAGGATGTTGATTATATCCGTTCTGGCGGTGATTAGACGGCAGTTAAAGTAGGTGTTCTTAATGCATGTCAACTGACTAAGGGTGTTTTTGACTAACAACGTTAAAGGTGATTTTTCTGTCGTTCTTCAGTTATATTTTTGCAAATTCTTTGTAAAAGCGACAGATTTAGATTGTATTTTCGAGTAATTTTTTTATTCCATATTTACATAAAACACAAAAAATATTAATAAACTCACGATATTAAAACCTAAACGTATTAAATATTTTTCTTTTGGTTAAGTTTTTTGATACGTTATGTATAGATCTTAGTAAGAAGAGGGGGGATTATGGTGGAATTATGGTCAATCTATTTAAAAATCGCTTCTCCTTATGTACTTTTACAACGGCACTTCTTTTTTTGACACACAATGTTGGTGTTTTTGCACGCAATGCTGAATCTCAGGTTATCTCTGGAAAAAAGCAGTCTTCATGTGATCAGAATGCAGCATTTTATCAGTGTTCTGATGGTGGAGCGCACGAAATTAATAATAAAGTTTATTCGTTAATGGATAAAAATGTTAATGGTGTTCATGGAGCCATGGAGGCGTCTAAGGAAGGTACAATTATTCGTGGCAAGAATATAACTGTTAAGGGTATTTTGGATGAAAAGAATAACTCGGAAAACAATTTTTGGAAATATGGAGTAAAGGTATCAGAAGAAGCGGGCGTCTTTCTGAGCGATTCCACGTTGAGTGGGGTTTTAGTGGGGGTGGAAGCTCAAGGTGGATTCATCGTAATGTCTGGTGGATCAATTGATGCAATCAAAGTGGGGGCTTTTGCTGGAGGAAAATCTCAAAGTGGTGTTGATTTAACGAATACGCAAATTAGCCTAGGGAGAGTTGGGGTTAAAGCAGAAGAAAAAGGATATCTTATTTTAGAGGGTGTCTCTATTACCGGCAAGGGGAGTACCGGCAAGGATGATCAAGGGCTGGATGCAGGTCGTCAGGCAGCTTTTCATATATCTGAAGATGGTTATGTTCAGTTTATGAAAGGTTCTGTTGATGTTACTGATGCTCATGGGCTTTTATTGCAGGGAGATAAAGCTCCTCAGATTAATATTGGAGATTCCAATATTACAGTGAAAGGTAATGCATTTTATGGTATACACTTTGAAGGTGTGGCAGCATCAGAAGGTTCGTCAGAGGGAAAATCATTGCGCGTTGATTTGAAAAAGACGCGTTTTGTCGTTCCAGATAGTATAGCTGTTTATAGCAGTCAATCTGGAAAATCTAAAATATTTTTAAAGGAAACAAAGCTTTTTGGGGATTTGTTGCTGAAGGCTGATCGTAACTCTTCTATAGAGGTTGTTGCTGATGCTTCTGCACTTGTCGGTCAAACTCAGGTTGATAACAGTTCTAAAGTCGACCTTATCTTGGGAAATAATTCACAGTGGGCTTTATTGCAACCAAGACAGAAAAAATTACAAGATCCTAATTATAGAGGTGTTTCGTTTATTTCATCGGTACACCTTTCTAATAGTTCCATTACTTTTGAAAAACCAAAGTCCAGTACTAATCATGCATATCAAACGCTTTATATTGGAAAAGGAACAGGTATTGTTTATCAGGCTTTTGGTGATGCTTGGATTCATTTGAATGCACGTTTAAATCCTAGTGATACAAGTGATCATCAAGTAACGGATCGGCTTCTCATTCATGGTGACGTTAAGGGAAGAACTATAGTCCATATACAAGGGGTTGCGGGAGGTTTAGAAGAAAAAAACGAAAAAGCGCATAGTGTTTCAATTATTCAAGTTTATGGAGATGCATCGTATGACTCTTTTCAACTGAATGGGCAGTATGTTGCATTAAATGGCGTGCCTTATAAATATGTTCTTCGTTCTTATGGCCCAAGTGTTACTAGAGGGGAGGAGCATGTTAAACAGAGATTTGCTTTGAACGGAGGAGCATTTTGGAATTTTCGTTTAGAAAATGAATATGTTCAAACTGCTGATTATAGAGAAACTCCTATGGTTTCTCAACGTACACCTCCTGCACGTGCTTCTGTTGAGGATATTATTCCCGAATCTTCTGGTGATGTTGTTCCAGCGTCTTCTACAGATAGTCTTTCTGAAATTGAAAATGTTTCTCCGTCTCAACGAGGTGTAAGATCTGTTGTTCCTCAGGTGCCAACTTATCTACTTTTGCCGAATAGTTTGTTCCACGCTGGTTTGATAGATATCAGCAATCAAAACAAGCAGTTGGAGATAGTACGGACTAATCTTAGTGGAATGTTGCAAATTCATGAAAATTCTGCTTCATTTTTGCGTGGCTATGGTGGAAGTTATCGTTATGCCTCAGATTTATCTGCGCTTGAATATGGTTATGGGGGAGATCTAGGGTACTATGCACTAGAGACAGGTGTTTTGCTACAAACTGTTGAAAATGTTGACAGTGTTATATCCTTTGGGGTGATGGGGTCTTATGGAAAGCTTTCTCTACAACCTCGAGATGTTGCACAAAGCCAAAAAAGTACATTTGATAAATGGACTGCTACAGTTTATGGAAGTATGCAGCATGATGTAGGATTCTATGTTGATGGTTTGTTATCTTATGGTCTGTTTAAGGGAGATGTTCTGACAACTGCGCGGGGTAAAACGGCAACATTGAAGGGTAACCCTTTAAGTGTTTCCTTGATGAGTGGTCAGAAAATTGCCACAGGATATGAAGGTGTTGTTTTTGATCCACAGGTTCAGGTTGTTTATCAGCATCTTCAATTTAATGAGGCCCGCGATATTGATAATTTTAATATTGAGATGGATAAACTTGATCAATTGATGGTGCGTATGGGTGGTCGCTTGATAAAGACTCTTACTGCGTCTGAAAAAGATCGTGATGTTTCTTTTTATGGAAAGATTCATTTTGCCCATGATTTTGGAAAAGAAAGGTCTGTGCGCTTTAAAGATTCTTTCCAGTTAGGGGCTTTTGGTTCTTCTCTAGAGGCTGGATTAGGTCTTAATGCTCGCTTGTCTCAAAAATTTGCGCTTCATGGTGATTTGGTTTATCAGCATAAGTTGAGTAAAGGTGGTTTTTCTGGAATCAGTTTTTCTGGTGGATTGCGCTATCGTTTTTAGGATGATCATCTTGAGGTAAGTTGTTTAAAAAACCACAAGCTATGCTTGTGGTTTTTTATTATTTGTTTGCAACTTTTTAAATAAGTTTTTTAAAAAAATGTTTTTTTGCATGAGCAAGTTTGTTTCTTTTTAGAAACGAGATAAGGCTTTCTGGTTTGCAGTTTTTGCTTCTTATGCTGTTTTTCTTCTTTGAGTTTATTTTTATTAAATTCTCTTGAAATCACTGCTTTGGGGTGGAATTTTTATTTCTATCTATATTTTTACGCGTTTTTATAAATAATACAATTTTAAATTGTGATATTTTGGGATTCTGGCTTTACATAAAACATAGGGTGGATATATAAAACACAAAACGTATTTTAAATTATCACGCGCAACCAAAGTTATTAAACAGAACGCGTGTTTTTTGTTTTTAGAGAAGGGGAAGAAAGTTTGTAGAAAATTATGTTTAAAAATCATCTCTCTTTATATCATTTTACAACGGTTATTTTTTTCTTTGTATACAATACTGATGCAGGTGAGATTTCTTCTGAGAAGAAGCCATATTCATGTAACGAAAGTGCCTCATTTTATCGCTGTAATGATGGTAAAACGCATGAAATTACCAAGAAAACTTATCAACTTACGGGTGAAAGTTCTTATGCTGCCATAGAGGCATCAGGGAAAAATACAGTCATTGAGGGAGAGGCTATAATCATTAACGGTGTTTCGAATGCACATGGACATTCAGAAACAAACGCTTGGACAACAGCTGTAAAGTCCTCAAATGGGGGAGGCGTTGCTCTATTTGATTCCATGTTAAATAACGTGTCGATAGGGGCCGATATTAATGATGAGGGAGCTTTTGAAATGCAGGATGGGGTGATTAAAGCAACCAGAATGGGGATCAGTGTTGGGGGTAAAGGGTCGTTTGTTTCTTTGACCAAGACAGAGATTAAGACATCTTCTGATGCGATAGGTCTTTTGAGTCATAATGGTGCAAAAATTTATATGAAAGGAGGAAAAATTGATTTTGCTGATGGTATTGGTGTTCAAACAGGAGGAGATGGAGAAATTAATTTAGAGGGCGTTTCTATTACTGGGAGGGGGAAACAGGGAACAAATACAGATAATCATCGTGAAGGTTCTGCTTTTAGTATGCTTCAGGGGAAAGGCTCTCTTAATTTCCAGAAGGGAAACGTTAATGTCGACAATGTTCATGGCATTGTAGTGCAGGGGAATAACCATAATGCTGCTCATATAAAATATTCCAATGTTTTTGTGAGAGGGAATGGATTTAATGGTATGCACTTTTTTTGGGAAGCTGTCTTAAATGATAAAAAAACAATTATACCTGGAAAAGGGACTGTCCATGTGACAAAGACAACTTTTATGGCTCCAGAAAGTACGGCTATTTATAGTCGCGAATTCGAAAGTTCTGTTAAACTCTCACAACATTCAAAAATTTCTGGAGATTCACTTCTGAAAGCTGTTGAGCGTTCTAATGTAAAGATTGAGGCTGATGCTTCTACCCTTGTAGGAGGCGCACATGTTGATGAAAGTTCTACAGCTAAGATAGATTTAAAAAATGGTTCAAAGTGGATTTTATCGCGACCAAAATATGACAAATTGCAAAATTCTGATGCTTATGGTTCTAATTTAGGGGACTATTCCTTCATTTCATCGGTTAATCTTACGGATAGTTCTCTTGTTTTTGAAGAATTAAAATCTAAAAAAACAAATGGTTATCAGACACTTCTCATTGGAAAAGGATCTGGGACTGTCTATAAAGCGCACGGTGATGTGAATCTTTATCTTAATGCATATTTGGATAAAGGCGGAGCTCTGCAAGAGCAAAAAACTGACCGGCTTTTAATCAATGGTGATCTTGAAGGGAAAACAACAGTTCATGTGTATAGTGTTCCTGGAAGCTCAGGGGCATTGACGGGAGATGGTGGTAATAATCAGGGGATTTCCATTATTCAGGTTTATGGAAAAGCCATGGAAGATTCTTTTCAGTTAAAGGGGGGGTATGTCACACTTGAAGCCTCCCCCTATCAGTATCATCTTAAGAGTTATGGTCCAGGCTCTGCTTTAGGGGCGGCAGATTCCAATCAAAGAGTGCTTAAAAACTCTGGAACATTTTGGGATTTCCGACTTGAAAGTCAATTTGTTGATTCCACTAAAGTTTTTCCTGTTCTTGATTTGGTTGTCCCCCCTTCTTCTGATGATATTCCTTCTTTTCCTAAAATTCATCCTAATATTACTGGAGGTGAGGATGGTTCTATTGATTCTAACTCTCAGCAAAAGTCTCAGGAGCCAAGTCTTTCTTCTCCTGTAGATTCTCCTGATAGGGATTCCCATCTTACGACCACACCTAATGTATCTGATGTTTTTGTACTTGAGATCCCCAATCCTCTTTCCTCTCTTGCACCTGTTGTTCCCGCTATTGCTGAATCTAATCCAGTTTCTTCACCTGCATCTGGTTCACCTGTTCCGCCGCATGTTTCACCCACTCCTTCTGTTGTTTCCCCAGTTGCATCTGGTTCTTCTGTTCCGTCATCTGTTTCATCCATTCCTTCTGTTGTTTCCCCAGTTGCATCTGGTTCACTTGTTCCGCCGCATGTTTCACCCACTCCTTCTGTTGTTTCCCCAGTTGCATCTGGTTCTTCTGTTCCGCCATCTGTTTCACCCACTCCTTCTGTTGTTTCCCCAGTTGCATCTGGTTCTTCTGTTCCGCCATCTGTTTCACCCACTCCTTTTGTTGTTACTCCACCTGCGTCTGGTTCTTCTGTTCCGGCATCTGTTTTTGAGCCTTCTTCTCATTTTGAGCCAAATGTGAGAGTCGTTGTTCCACAGGTTTTGACTTATATTCTTGTGCCAAATACCTTATTTTATGCTGGATTGATGGATATCAGTAATCAAAGCAAGCAGTTGCAAGCGCTGCGAACTGTTCTTGGTCGGTTGTTGAAAAATGATGAAAATCCCGCTTTGTTTTTGCGCGGTTACGGTGGACATCATCATTATACTTCAAATTTGTCTGCATTTAAATATGGTGATTATGGCGGTGAGCTTGATTATAATGCACTAGAGGCAGGTATTTTACTCAAGAAAATCGAAAGTGCATACAGTACGACATCTTTTGGGATTATGGGAAATTATGGCAAGCTTTCTTTGCAGCCTCGAAAGGTTAAACAAAGTCAAGAAAGTATATTTGATAAATGGACAATCACAGCATATGGAAGCATGCAGCATGATACGGGTCTCTATATGGATGGTCTCTTCTCTTATGGTTTGTTTAATGGAAATGTTCTCACACTTGAGCGAGGTAAAACGGCTTCATTGAGAGGGAAGCCCCTAAGTGTTTCTTTAATTGCTGGTAAAACGTTTATGATAGGCAGCCGATATTTTATTTTTGAACCACAGGTTCAGTTTGTTTATCAAAATCTCCAGTTTCATAAGACTCGTGATATTGATAATTTTAATATTGATATGCGAAGTCCAGATCATTGGGGGATGCGTATTGGTGGGTATTTAACGAAGACACTTACATTTACTAAAGATAAAGATGCACATGTTCTCTCATTCTATGGTAAGCTTCATTTCATTCGTAGTTTTGATGATAAACAATTTGTATATTTTAAAGATGCCTTCCAGCTTGGTTCCTTTGGGACTTCTTTAGAAGCTGGATTTGGTGTTTTTTCGCAATTATCTCCCAAAATTATTTTTCATAGCGATCTGATTTATCAGCATAAATTTACGAGTGACGGCTTTTCCGGAACGCATTTTTCTGGTGGATTAAGTTATCATTTTTAATTGTATTTTTCTTTAATACATCCTTTGTGAAAGACATAAGCACAAAACATAGTTTTGTTGTGTCGTTTTTCTGATTTTTGACTTTACATATAATACAAAACAAATTATATGTAACGGTACATAATAAGTAGATGAACTAGGTGTGTCTTTTCAGTTTTTTATGAATAAAATAAAGGAAGTTTAGACTAAATTATGATTAAAGTACTAAAACGCTATGTGTGTGTTCTCTTACGACCTCTATTTCTTTCTTCGTGCGCAATATAGATGTGAGTGCAGAAGATTATAACCCCTCGTGTAATTCTCTTTTTAAGTCGTATTCGTGTGATACAGTTGATGCTTCTCGTACTTTTGGAAGTCGTAATAAGTTATATATGAGTGGATTGGATAGGAGGACTACAGGTGTTATTTTTACAATACGAACTCATAACATAGTTATTAAGCCGCAAAAAAGTAAAGGGGAAAAAGGCTTTCAGGAACTGATGGAATTTTAGAATTAAAGAGATCTGAGAAGATTACATCAGCAGTGGTTGTGTCAAAAGATAATAAAACTTCTTTTAAAAAGAGTTCTATTACAGGAAATGGCGAAAAGAAAAGTGGTAGAAATGCTACGTTATCTCAATCTGTGTTTGGTGTGAAGCAGGGTGGTTCTTTCCTTTGATGAAGGTAAGATTCAGGTTTCTGCTGTTCATGGTATAGAGGCAAGTGTCTTGCTCAATGCGATTGAGGATACACATCACACTTTGAGCTTTGGAATAATGGAGAATAATGGAAAAAAACTTTCTACAACCTCAAGATGTTAAAGAAAGCAAAAAAGTACATTTGATAAATGGTCTATTACAGTATATGGCAGCATGCAGCATGATACAGGCTTTTATATAGATGTCCTTTTTTCCTATGGTTTATTTAAAGGGGATGTTCTCACGCAAGCAAGAGGCAAGACAGCAACATTGAAGGAAACACCTTTGAGTGCTTCATTGATTGCGGGCAAGTCATTTACGACAGGGCATAAAGGGGTTATTTTTGATCCGCAGGTTTAGGTTATTTATCAAAATGTGCGGTTTGATAAGGCGTCTGATATTGATGGTTTTGATATTGAGATGGGAAAACTTGATTTATGGGTGATGCGTGTTGGTGGTCTTTAAGAAAGATGCTTGCTGCTTCTGAAGAGGCTCTTGTTGTTTCTTTCAATTGCAAGCTTCAGCTTGCCATTAGTTTTAGAGGAAAACAATGTGTGCGGTTTGGAGATGAATTCCAATAAGGGCTTTTGGCTCTTCTCTAGAAACTGGAATGGGATTGAAGGCTCAGTTGTCTTCAAACTCTGCTTTGCATGGAGATGTAACTTATCAGCATTGCCTTAGAAAAGGTGGTTTTTCAGGGATTATTTTTTCAGGCGGTTTATACTATCGTTTTTAGGTGCCTATGAAATATAGAGTAATTTTTATATAAGTTATAGAGTGTTTTATGAAGTATAAAGTGATTATTTAAGTTTTATACTTGCTATTTTTAGTGTGTTTAACTTAATGTTATGGGGAATGTTTTTTATTTTTAACTAACAGGGGAGAAAGGCAAATTGGGAATAAAGTTATGGTTAATGTATTAAGCGGGTATAGATTTTTATTTATTACAACGGCTATTGTTTCTTTTTTGCCAATCGTGAGTGTTAATGCGAATCCTAATAATTTAGGAACTTCCTGTAATGTATCAGGGAGTTTTTTTACATATAGCGATAGTAAAAAACATACGATAAGTAATAAAAATTATACTCCTTCTGTCTCTTCTCTAGATGATTTTATTGCTGTCTTCTCTATAGAAAAAGAGGGAACTGTTTTAAATTTATTAGAGACAAATATTATCTCGCATAGGCCAAAGCAGTCATTTTTATATAGTGCATCTGTAAAAGATGATGGCAAGCTTGTTCTAACCAATTCAAATATTAAGGATATGTCCGGTTTTCGTGTTCAGAACGGGCAAGTTGTGATGAATAGAGGGAAGATTGAAGGTAGTTTGCAAGCTGTATGTGCAGAAGGAAAAAAAACCGATATTGCTTTAGTGAGCGTAAATATTGATATTGTATCAGATAATTTGAATGCAAAAGGGATTGGATTTGTTAGTAGTTCTGATGCATTCATTAGGATGTCAGGCAGTACTATTACTTTTAATGAGATTGGTGCGTTTTCAACACAATTTGGGGGAAAATATCTTATTGATACAACCAATATTCAGGGAAAAGGTAAGAAACACACGATTGTAGTTGATAATGAAAGTATTGATGAATTTCCAAGAGCTTTTGACATATCACAGGGTGGTAATGTTCAATTACGTGGTGATTTTATTCAGCTCACTGATATGCATGGCTTCTTGATTACGAATTTTGCAGGTTATGCAGATGCTGAAGGTAAATTGGTTCAAGAATACGCTTCATCAAATGAGTTTAAAAAGACAAATATTAAGATTGAAGGTACAGAAATTTCTGTTCAGGGTGAGGGAGTATACGGTCTGTATTTTTATGGATTAGGCCCAGATGTATGGGGTGATATGTTTAAGGTAGGGAGTGAAAAACTTTCAAAAGTAGAAAAAATTGTTTGGGGTGAAGCATCTTTGCATTTGTCACAGACAACTTTTTTAGTTCCCGATGGTATTGCCATTTATAGTACGGGAGATGATATTTATGGAGCTGAAGCTACCATTGAATTAACAGAAAGGACAAAGATCTCTGGTGATTTATTGTTAAAGGCTCAAAATAATTCTTCTCTATTGGTGAAAGCAAAGGATTCTATCCTTACAGGGGGTATTCGTGTTGAGGATGCATCAACTGTTCACTTAGAATTAACAAATGGCTCTGCATGGTATCTCACCAAAAGAAAACATACAGATTTACTGGAATCTCTTCCTGTAGATTCATTACTTTCGTCTATAAGCATTTCTGATAGCACAATTTTTTTTGATAAATTTATATCTCAAGATTATCAAACGCTATATATTGGAAAAGTATATATTGAGAAAGGAAGTAATCTAAATGACATAAATCCAATAGAGGGGATACAATATGATAAAGAAGCCTATAATGCAAAGGGAAATGTGCAGATTAAGATGAGTGCGTTTGTGAATAATGACGGCTCGTTTAATCCTCAAAAAACTGATCGTATTTTGATCTACGGGAATGTTTTGGGAAGTACACTGCTCATGATGGAGAAATTTTCCAAAACCTTAGAAGGAGAAGCTGGCAATAAAGGAAGTCAAAGTATTTCACTTGTTCAAGTTGCTGGGACAGCAGAGGAAAGTTCTTTTAAGTTAGCCAATAGTTATACTACGGTGAATGGATTTCCTTATCAATATAAACTTCGTGTCTATGGTCCAAGTTCTTCTTCTGGAAATGCAGATCCAAAGAATAGATTGGTTGTTGGAGAAGGGGATTTTTGGGATTTTCGTCTCGAAAGTGTTTACATTGGTCCTGAATTAGATTCTTCTGAAACTGCTTCTAAGCCAACATCTACAGTTTTACCTCCTCAATCTGAAGAAGAGACGGTTCCTTCTAAACGACCAACAGAGACTATTTCACCTGAACAACCCCCTTCTGTTGAGCCTCCACTTATACCATCTACACCTTCTTTGCCTGAAGGATCTGAACCGTCTGAAACATTTATCCCTACGGATTCGACGCTGACTCCTTCTGCACCAGTTCCGTCTGAGCCTCCCTCTGTACCAACAGTTCCGGAGGCTCCTTCTGCTGTGCAACCTATGCCTGCACCGTTTGTTCCAGTTGAAGATTCTACTAATGATGTTCTGCCATCTGAGCCCTCTGCTCCGGAGGACACTTCATCTCTGGATACTGTTTCTCCTCCTTCTGCCCCTGTTGAACCAAAGCCTTCTCAGTCCTCTGATGCTTTGGAACCTTCATCTAATCTCTCTATACCGCTTGATGTTCCGCCTGAGCTAGGTATTAGAGCGGTTGTTCCACAGGTTCCAACTTATCTTCTTTTGCCAAATGCCTTATTTCATGCTGGTTTAGTGGATATGACCACGCAAAATAAGACGTTAGAGACAATGCGGAATGCTTTTCATTCCTTTGGGAAAGATGATAAAAAGACAGCCTTTTTTCTGCGTGCTTATGGGGGGAGCCATCACTATGCTTCCAATTTATCTGCTTTTGAATATGGTTATGGTGCTGAGCTCGATTATAATGCATTTCAAGCAGGTGTTTTGTTAAACGAGATTGAGAGTTTATATGGTCGTACATTCTTTGGAGTTTTGGGGAACTATGGAAATCTTTCTCTACACCCTCAGGATGTTGAACAAAGCAAAAAAAGCGCATTTAATAAATGGTCTGTTACTGCTTATGGAAATTTGCAGCATGATACCGGTTTTTATATGGATGGGGTGGTATCGTATGGTCTTTTTAAGGGAGATGTTTTGACCCTTGCACGGGGCAAGGTTGTGGCGTTAAAGGGTAAACAATTTAGCGGTTCTTTAACGAGTGGTAGAACGTTTGCAACAGGGTATAAAGGTGTTGTTTTTGATCCGCAGATTCAGGTTGTTTATCAGCATCTTCAGTTTAATCAGGCGCGTGATATTGATAATCTTGATGTTGATTTAGGAAAATTTCATCAATGGGTGGGGCGTGTTGGTGGGCGTTTAAGCAAGACGTTAGGTGTTGTGGAAGAGGGACGTGAAGTTTCTTTTTATAGTAAGCTTTCTTATTTGCATAGTTTTGAAGATAAGCAATTCGTTTCTTTTAAAAACGATTTTCAGTTAGGTTCCTTTGGTTCTTCTTTGGAAGCAGGGGTTGGGTTTAATGCCCGTCTCTCATCAAAACTTTCTCTTCGTGGAGATGTCACTTATCAGCATAGATTTAAGAAAATTGGTTTTTCTGGAACGAGTTTCTCTGCTGGATTGCGCCACCTTTTTTAGCGATACATAAACTATATAGTAACTTATATATAACTTATATATAAGTATATAGTGTTATATTAAGTATTAAATTAAATATTTCATTTTATATTTATTGTATTTTGAGAACTTTATTAGCTTAAATATAGATATTATTCTTCAATGAATAGAAGTAGGGGAATAGAAGGCGGCAAGAGTTATGATTTATGTATTTCATAAATATGTATTTTTATGCAACGTTACAACAGCTATTCTTTATTTTTTGCAGGTTACGTATGTTAGTGCTGCAGGATCTTCAAGTGATGCAGGAGGGGCATTTTATAAATGCGATGATAGAAAAACACACTTTCTTGCAGATAAAATCTATTACTTAAAAAGTTCTCAAGAGACGTCTGCTCATATTGCACCTATTGCAGCTATATATGTAGAAAAAGCAGGCACTATTGTTAATGCGTCTCAGATAACAGTTTATGGCGATGATCCAGATAAAATATCTGCGTATGGGGCGTATGTAAGAAATGGTGGAACAATTAATCTAGTAGCTTCAGATTTTAAGAATATACCTGCTCTTCGTGCTCAAAATGCCGTTATTAGCATGACAGTAGGGGAAATTAAGGGGATTTCACATGCTATTTATGCATGGGGGAGAGGAACGGATATTGCTTTAGTGAGTGTGAATATCAATATTGAGCCAGATAACTTGAATGTAAAAGGGATCGGTATTATGAGTGGTTTTGATGCAATGGTTAAAATGACAGAGGGTACCGTTAATTTTAACCAGATTGGCTCATTTTCAACTCGATTTGGGGGGCGCTATATTCTTGATACTATGGGGATTACGGGGCAAGGAAGGAGGGAGGAAACTTTAACAGATGGTGATCGAGCTATGGGGGTATTGCCAGAAGCTTTTGAGGTTTTTCAAGGTGGTGACGTTCATTTGAAAAACAATTTTATTCAGCTGAACCATATGCATGCATTCTTGATGAAAAACTTTTCAGGTTATGTAAATGATAATGGTAAGTTAATTCAAAAATATATTTCACCAGATGGCTTTAAGAATACAAGTATTAAGATAGAAAAAAACAATATTTCTGTTCAGAGTGAGGGAGTATATGGACTGTGCTTTAATGTTTTAGCTCCAGAAGAACTTGCTAAAATGTTGAGGCAACGAGATGATGAAAAAATTTTAGAAACCAAAAAAGTTATCACGGGGAGGGCATTTGTTTATTTATCAGAGACAAATATGACAGTTCCAGACGGGATTGCGATTTATGCGAAGGGGAATAAAGACTATGAAGTAAAAGGCACTCTTGAATTATCGGATGAAACAAAAATCTCTGGTGATTTGTTGCTAAAAGCTGAAAATAATGCTTCTCTATTGGTGAAAGCAAACGCTTCCTCTCTTACAGGAGGTACGCGTGTTGAGGATAGATCGGTTATTGATTTAGAGTTAATTCGTTATTCAAAATGGTATCTTACTAAAAGTAAATACAACGGTTTACAGGAATCTGTTTCATCGCTTTCTTCTCTAAGTCTTTCCAATAGCACATTGATCTTTGATGAAGGTAGTGGTTATCAAACGCTATGCATTGGAAAAAAAGCAGATATAGGTGCAGGAGATAAAATTCTCGCATCAAAAGATAAAAAAGTCTACAGTGCTGAGGGAAACGCTCAGATTAGGTTGAATGCATTTTTGAATGATGAGGGTTTGTTTAATCCCCAAAAGACGGATCGCATATTGATCTATGGGGATGTTTCTGGAACGACATTCATTCATGTGCAAAATTTTCCAAAATATGCAAGTAAAGAAGTCTATGAGGGAAAAGATCAAAGCATTTCACTCATTCAAGTTGCTGGAACAGCGCAGGCAGGTTCTTTTCGACTCGCCAATGGTTATGATGATTATACTACGGTGAAAGGTTTTCCTTATCAATATCGTATTCGTGCTTATGGTCCAGGTTCGCCTTTTGGAGAAGCGAATGCTAAGCAAAGATTAGTGGAAGGTGAGGGGGATTTTTGGGATTTCCGACTCGAAGGGGTTTATATTTCTTCTAGAATAGGTTCTTATAATGGTCCATTTGGTAAACCTTCTTCGTTTTCATTATCTCATCCTGTTAATCCTCCATCTTCTCCCCCCAATTCACTTTCTACGTCGTTGATATCTGACTCTCCTTCTTCTACGTTCTCTGGTCCTGTTGATCCTCCCCCTCCCGATCCACTTTCTACGTCGTTTATGTCTGACCCTCCTTCTTTTACGTCCTCTGATCCTGTCGATCCTCCCCCTCCCAATCCACTTTCTACGTCGTTTGTGTCTGACCCTCCTTCTTCTACGTCCTCTGATCCTGTTGATCCTCCCCCTCCCGATCCACTTTCTACGTCGTTTGTGTCTGACCCTCCTTCTTCTACGTCCTCTGATCCTGTTGATCCTCCACGCCCTGATCCACTTTCTACGTCGTTTGTGTCTGACCCTCCTTCTTCTACGTCCTCTGATCCTGTTGATCCTCCACGCCCCAATCCACTTTCTATGTCGTTGCCATCTGAGCCCTCTGCTCCGGAGGACACTTCATCTCTGGATACTGTTTCTCCTCCTTCTGTCCCTGTCGAACCAAAGTCTTCTGAGTCCTCTGATCCTTTAGATCCTTCATCTAATCTCTCTATACCGCTTGATGTTCAGTCTAATCTCCAAATTAGAGCGGTTGTTCCACAGGTTCCAACTTATCTTCTTTTACCAAATGCCTTATTTCATGCTGGTTTAGTGGATATGACCACGCAAAATAAGTCGTTAGAGACAAT
>NZ_JBHIPT010000121.1:0-3097 GCF_042196205.1 Bartonella sp. AP21QHHD
GCTTGGAAATGGCGTGACCAGCGGTTTTTTCAATTAGACCGGCGGGATGGTTTTCATTTGCGTTTAAAAGAAGAGGGGTCTTTTAATGGAAGTGAATTGCCTGCTTATAAATTTTCTATTCACAGACCCAAGTTAAAAAGCGGTTTGCCTATTCGTTCTGGGCTTGCACGGCTTGCAGCTTGGGCATTTCTCTTCAAGTCTTATACCTTAAAAGATTGGATGGCATTTTTAGAAGTTTATGGCATGCCTTTGCGTGTGGGTAAATATGGGGCAAGCTCTTCTCATGAGGAGCGACGGGTTCTCATTCAAGCAGTGCGTGATTTATCCAGTGATGCGGCAGCGATTATTCCCAAAGAGATGGAGATTGAATTTATTGAAGCGGCAGGGGGCAGTGGCAATGCGGTGTTTGCTTCTAAGGCGGAATATTTAGATCGACAAATTTCTAAAGGTGTGTTGGGGCAAACCATGACGACGGATGATGGTTCGTCCTTTTCGCAAGCGCGCATTCATGAAAATGTGCGCCATGATATTGCCAGAGCTGATGCACGCCAATTAGCTTTAACGGCTAATCGTGATTTGATTGTGCCTTTTGTTGAGATTAATTTTGGACGCCAAGAGCGCGCCCCCCTTGTCTATTGGCCGATTTCGGAAAATGAAGATATTAAAGCGATTAGTGATGCACTGGAAAAACTTGTGCCCTTGGGTTTGCGTGTTGGGGCGCAAGAAGTGCGCAATAAGATTGGTTTTTCGCAACCAAAAAAGGAAGAGGATGTTTTAAAGGCTCCTGATAATGCGCTTGATGATGAGAGGGGACAAGAGGATGGTGAGGCAAGACAAAAGGCTCATGTTTGTGCTGATTGTGGGGGTGTTTTTGATGTTTCTGTGACAAGAGAGGACAAGGGTGCAAAAGAGCAGGGTGGAAAACATCACGACGAATTGGACCGACTTTCACAAGAAGCTTTAAGCGACTGGGAAGAGGACTTAGAACCCCTTTTAGAGCCTTTTAAAAAGCTTGTGAGAGAAGCAAAAAGTTATGAGGATATCCTAAAAGGCTTAGATGAATTGCTAGGTGAGATGGATCATCACGCATTAGCAGCGCGCTTGGCAAAAGTACAAATGATTGCACGTGGGCTTGGGTATCATGGATGAGGAACTTTTTAAAACCGCCCCTAAAGAGGTCACCCGTTATTTTGAAGCCAAGGCACTTGTTCCAAGCTTTGATTGGCGTGATATAGCACCAGAAGAACATGCCTTTTCCTTTACGGTGGCAAAATCGCTAGGCTATGATATTTTGGAGGATTTTAAGCGAGCGGTTGGAGAAGCCATAAAGCATCAAGTTCCTTTTCAAGATTTTCAAAAAAATTTGATGCCGATTTTACAGGAAAAGGGTTGGTGGGGTAAAAAGACCAGCATTGACCCCAAAACTGGTGAAAAGAGCGTGGTGCAATTGGGCAGCCCACGGCGTTTAGAAACGGTCTATTGGGCCAATACCATGAGTGCGCATGCAGCAGGCGAGTGGGAGCGCACACAAAATAATAAAGAATTTTTGCCCTATCTCACCTATGCTTTGTCGAGTTCAGAACATAAGCGTTTAGAACATGAAAGTTGGGTGGGGTTTACGGCACCTGTTGATGATCCGGTTTGGGATTGGCTTTATCCACCCAATGGCTGGCGGTGTAAATGTAGTGTGCGACAGGTAAGCCGTTATGAAGCAGAAGATTTAGGCTATGAAGAGGGGGCAGAGCCACTTCATGTTGAAAAGCAGGTTTGGCACAATAAGCGAACGGGGAAAATTGAGAAGATACCAAAGGGGATTGATCCTGGTTGGCATTCTAATCCTGGGAAACATCGCGCGCAAAACTTAAGCAATTTTTTGAGTGATAAAGTCTCTGTGATGGGGGACAATGACAAACGCATTGCCATTGAAGATATTGTGGGTTCACCACTTTTGGAAGCCATGTTTGAAGGACATATGCCGCGTGGATTTATTCCCATTGCCCCAATGATCCAAAAGGTGCGTGATGTTTTTGCAGCGGAAAATTCTCTTATTCGCTTATCCGCAGACAGTGTGAAACATATTTTGTTAGAGCATCAAGCGCGTGATCTTCGCTTGGATGATTTTCGGGGCGCCATTCAAACGCTCATCCGCCCCCATGGCATTATCAGGCGAAAAGGTGTACCGAGCGTTGTGTTTTTGGGTGAAAATGATGGGGTATGGTGGCGCTTAGCAGTTAAATTCGTGGCAAGCAAACAAGAATGGTGGTTGACCTCCATGCATAAAAAAAGCTCTAGAGAAATTGGACGCTTATTGGATGCGGCTGAAAAAAAGGGCGAGAGGTTGTTGTAAAGAAAACAACAGGAAGAAAGTCTTTTGTTCTTAATGGAAAAGAGGCGAGGAAAATGAGAAGGCGTGGAGGGCGGTCAACTCCTCGCAGATCCGGTAAAACCGTCCTGGTATAACTGGCTCACGCCTCGCGGATAATGTAACAGTTTAAAAGTTTAAAAGCAATCTTTAAAAAAATGGTGCTCTGTCGCCAGTGTCTTTGAAAACAATTTTATAAGAGTGTTTGACTTTTATTAAGAGTGTTTGGGGGTGTTTTCTTTAAAAGGGAAAAGAAGGATGAACGGTTGTTGTAAAGAAAACACCGTAAAGCTCTGTTGGTGTTTGTGAGAAGGAACTGGTGTCGAGAAAAATGAGAAGGCGTGGAGGGCGGTCAACTCCTCGCAGATCCGGTAAAACCGTCCTAGCAAAACTGGCTCACGCCTTACCTCCAATGATATAATGTTTTTAAGCCAAAAAGCAATTTTTAAAAAAAACGGCTTGAGAGAGGCTTTTTTTGTATAAGGCGATAAATTGTACCTCTAACTTCACAACGGCGCTCTATCGTCTTTGAAGTGCCTTTGAAAACGATTTTATGGGATGGTTTGGCACGGGGGTTTCTCTCACAAGGAGAAGAATAGGGAAAAGAGTGCTTTTTTGAGAAATGCTCTTTTGACTGACAGTGTCAGACTTATGGTGGGAGTAAGTTTCATGCATTGTATTGCCAATGACAATTGTAAAGCAATAGGCAATGTATGGAACAGGAATTTCACGAAG